>USRS01000083.1 GCA_900557165.1 uncultured Clostridium sp. | reverse complement strand
TATTAACAATAATATATCAACAAAAAACTTTTTTAAACATTTTTAATAAAATTTCATTAAATACTTTTAATAAATTTAATTTTTCAAAATATAAAAGGACATAGGAATTAATCCCTACGTCCCTTATTCATAAATAAAATACTTTATATAATACCCTTTAATCAATTTTTATTTTCATACCTACTCCCACTTCTTTAAGTGGAATAACATTATCTATAAAACTTTTTACCCTAAAAGATGTACAGTGACAAAGATATAAATTCTTTATATTGTTTTCTTCAAAGTATTTCAAAGTTTGTTTTGTTCTATCATCCACATCAATTAAATATGTGCCTCCTATTATGCCAATTATTCTATCCTCATTAAAAATTTTTTTAGCATACTCTATAATATTGCAAATACCACTGTGAGCACACCCTGAAATTATAAATAATCCTTCATCACTTTTATAAACAAGTGCACTGTCTTCATAAATAAAATCTTCTATATATTCACCACCTATATTTATTTTTCCCATAGAGTATCTTTTTTCAAAATCAATAACACTTGGTATCTCTCCCATAAAATATATATTTTCACTAATTTTTATAGGATTTTTACTTAACTTAACACTCCCCATATTTTCTATTTCATTTATATCTAAAGGTGATGATATACACTGATATTTTATAGAAAAATTATTTTCTTTTTCATTTAAATTATAAACTTTTTTAATTTTTTTATTAAAAGTTAAGGGGTGAGCTATTATTTCTAAATTTTTATTTAATTTCTTATTAGCAAAATATTTAATTCCTCCTACATGATCATCATGACCATGAGATATTGCTAATATATCAATATCTTCACTTTTAATATTTAATTTTTTCATATTTTCTAAAAGCACATTAGAATATCCCAAATCAAATAAAATTTTCTTATCATTATCTTCAATATAAAAAGAAAGACCATGCTCCCCTATATAATACTCATCTAAAATTGTATTATTATCAACTAAAACTGTTAAATTCATTTGATACCTCCATAACTTAAATTATTCAAATTACAAAGTCTTAATAAGTAAAGAATTCTTTCATACAATATGAAAGAATTCTTTACTTATATATATTTAATTATTTCTTCTGTAAATTCTTTTGTTAAAGCTCTTCCTCCCAAATCTATTGTTAAATTTTTTCCCTTTAAAAATACTTGTTCCAATGCATTTTCTATTTTTTTAGCAGCATCATATTCTCCTAAATATCTAAGCATCATTACAGAAGATTGAATAATTGCCGTAGGATTGGCAATATTTTGATTTGCAATTTGAGGTGCAGAACCATGAACTGCCTCAAATACTGCATATTCTTTTCCTATATTAGCCCCTGGAATAATCCCTAGCCCTCCAACTAAACCTGCACACAAATCTGATAATATATCTCCATATAAATTAGGCATTACCATAACATCATAATTTTGTGGATTCAATACAAGATTCATGGCAGCTGCATCTACTATTAAATCATCATATTCTATATTATATTTTGATGCTACTTCTCTATATGTGTTTAAAAATAATCCATCACTAAGCTTCATTATATTAGCTTTATGAACTCCTGTAACTTTTTTTCTGTTATTGTCCATTGCATATTTAAATGCAAATTCACAAATTCTCTCACATGCTGGTTTAGTTATTAATTTTATACTTTCTGCCCCATAATCTCCTATTTTATGCTCAATACCTGCATATAAATCTTCTGTATTTTCTCTTACTATAACTAAATCTATATTTTCATATCTTGATTTTATTCCTTTAAAACTTTTTATTGGTCTTAAATTTACATATAAATCAAGATTTTGTCTCAAAGTTACATTTACACTTTTAAATCCTTTACCTATTGGCGTAGTTATAGGCCCTTTAATTGCCACCTTATTTTTTTTAATAGAATCTATTACATAAGTAGGAATAGGAGTATTATATTCTTCTATTACTTCTTGACCTGCTTTTACTTCTTCCCATTTTATATTCACACCTGTAGCTTCTACAACTTTAACCATTGACTTTGTGACCTCTGGTCCTATTCCATCCCCTGGTATTAATGTTACAGTATACATTTTATAATCCCCCTTACATAGCTATATAACACTTCTATTATTTTTTAAATCTTTATATATTTCAACTAATTCTTTATCAAATAAATTTCTTTTTATTCTAACTGATGTTTGTCTGACAAGTTCCAACATACTTTCTGCATCTTCATTACTTAATTCTATTTCATATTCTCTAAATTTATTAATTATAGCTGCCTTACCTGAATGTTTTCCAATTACTATTTGTCTTTCAAGTCCTACTTCACTAGGATCAAAAGCTTCGTAGTTTTTAGGATCTTTTAATGCACCATCTGCATGTATTCCTGATTCATGTCTAAACATATTTGTTCCAACAATGGCTTTCCATATAGGTAGTTCTCTACCTGATGCTTGAGATACATATTTTGATATTTCTCTAAATCTAGTTGTATCTATATTAGTTTCATAACCATAAACAAACTTTAAGGCCATTATAACTTCTTCTAATGCTGCATTTCCTGCACGCTCTCCTAGTCCATTTACTGTAACCCCTATATGATTAGCTCCACCAACTATTCCTGCTATGGCATTAGCTGTTGCCATTCCAAAATCATTATGCGTATGCATTTCTATATCAAAATTTGTTACCTTATATATTTTTTCTATTGTATCTCTTAAGGTAAATGGTTCCATAACTCCCACTGTATCACAGTATCTAAATCTATCTGCTCCTGCTTCTTTAGCTAAATTTATAAATTCTATTAAAAAGTTAATATCAGCCCTTGAAGCATCTTCTCCATTAACTGATATATATAATCCATTTTTCTTTGCATAAGTCACTGCATTATACATATTTTCAAGAACCCACTCTCTTGACTTTTTCAATTTATGTTGTATATGAATATCAGATACTGATAAAGATATGGCAACAGCATCTACTCCACAATCTATAGATTGTTCTATATCTGCTATAACTGCTCTATTCCATGCCATAATACTTGCTTTTAAATCCCTCTTACATATAGCTTTTATAGTTGCTTTTTCATCTCCACCCATAGTTGGAATTCCAACTTCCAATTGATCTATACCCATATCACTTAAAGTTTGTGCTATTGTCACCTTTTCGTGGTTTGCAAAGGCAACTCCTGCTGTTTGCTCTCCATCTCTAAGTGTTGTATCTACTATTTTTATTTCTTTTTCTCTTATTTTATCTAGTACACACATATCATAGCCCCCTTAAATTTTCTAAGTTTATTAATTTTGCATAATTAATTTTATTTTTTTCATTTTTTCTATTTATAATAAAATTTAAATTTAAAGATAAATTACTGTATTAATAAAGCATGATTCTCAATTTAATTTAATTTAATTATAGTATCTTTTCTTACTTTTTGCATTATAAATCTGTCCTCTTGCATAATTCATTATAAATCAAAGTATTTTATTTATTATAATGCAATAGACTTTAATAATTATATTTTTTTATGTTTTTTCCAAATTTTATAAATCAATATATTTATTTCTATACAAAAAGTAGTAGAAATTTAATCTACTACTTTTTTAATCTATCTTTTATGTCCCACACTCATATCCACATCAACTAAAGTTGCCACCATAACAGCTTTTATAGTATGCATTCTATTTTCTGCTTCATCAAATACTTTAGAGTATTTAGATCTAAATACTTCATCAGTAACTTCCATTTCTTTAAGCCCAAACTTTTCATATATTTCTTTGCCTACTTTAGTATTTAAATCATGGAAAGACGGTAAACAGTGAAGGAATATAACATTTTCATTTTTAGTTTTCTTAATCATTTCCATATTAACTTGGTAATCTTTAAGTAATTTGATTCTTTCTTCATATTGATGTTCTTCTCCCATAGAAACCCATACATCTGTATAAATAACATCTGCACCTTCAACATCATCTATATTTTCTGTTAAAGTTATGCTTCCCTTAGATTGTTGTGCTACAGCTCTCATTTCTTCAAGCAATTCTTTATTTGGCCATAATTCTTTTGGTGCTAATGAAACAAAATTTATGCCAAGTTTTGCACAACCAATCATTAAAGAATTTCCCATGTTATTTCTTGCATCTCCTGCATAAACAAACTTTATTTTATCAAAAGATTTATCAACATATTCTGTTACAGTAAGTAAATCAGCTAATATCTGAGTTGGATGATAAATATCTGTTAAACCATTCCATACAGGAACTCCAGAATCCCTTGCTAAAATTTCAACTGTTTCTTGTTTATATCCTCTAAATTCTATTCCATCATAAAATCTTCCAAGTACTTTTGCTGTATCTTCAATTGATTCTTTTTTGCCCATATGAGAATCATTTGGTCCTATAAAAGTTGTATGAGCTCCTTCATCTGTTGCTGCCACTTCAAAAGAACATCTAGTTCTTGTAGAGTTTTTTTCAAATATTAAAGCAATATTTTTACCTTCTAATAAATTCCCCACTATGCCTATTTTCTTTTTTGTTTTTAAATAGCTAGATAAAGCCAAAAGATATTTTATTTCTTCTTTTGTAAAATCCTTTAATGTTAAAAAGCTTCTTCCTTTTAAACTTATTTTATTCATATTAATACCCCTTTCAAATATATTATTATAAATACAATTTCCTTACAAAAAAACGCCTCTTGGTATAAAACCAAGAGACGATATTTACCGTGTTACCACTCTAGTTGTTAATATTTACTTAACCACTCAATATCTTAAGGCGATAAACCTATTATGTTACTTAATTTCACATAATCTTCTCCAAAGCTCTTTTCGTTATAAATTTAATTACCAGGCTTCCATCTCTCCCAGCTCTCTATAAATTTTATTTATCCTACTCACTTCTTCACTGAATTTATCATATTTATTACAATAGTATTAATCTTATAATAATCTGTCAACTATTTTTTATTTATAATTTACTCATATACTGAGTACTTCTTCCAAATTTGTTCCAAATCATCAAAATACTTAGTTATCTCTTCTTTTTCTTTCATCCCTACTGATATGGCCAAAGCATTTGCTACAGTCATAGCAGGAACTAAAGAATCTACAAAAGAAGCCATATTACTTTTTACTAATAGTGTATTATCAGATAAACATGCTACTGGTGCAAAATAACTATCTGTAATTGATATTATGTGGGCACCTTTATTTTTAGCATAATCTACAACTTGATATGATTTTTTAGAATATCTAGGGAAACTAAATGCTATAACAACATCTTCTTTATTTATTCTAACTATTTGTTCAAATACATCTCCCACATCCATTCTAAGTACTTGAACATTATCTAGTATTAAATCTAAATAAAATCCTAAATATTGAGCTATAACATGAGAACTTCTCATTCCTAAAACATATATTTTTCTAGCTTTTAATATTTCTTCTGATGCATTTTTAAATGCCTTTGGATCTATTTCATCAAGTGTTCCTCTAATATTATCTATATCACTTTTTAAAACTTTACTAAGTATGGCTGTGTCATCTGAATAATCTTCATTTGACATTTTTACCCTTTGTACAGTAGTTAATTTATTTTTAATCAATTCTTGCAAAGCATCTTGTAGCTTAGGATAGCCGGAATAACCTAGCGCATTGGCAAATCTAACTACAGTAGACTCACTTACTCCAACTGTATCTCCCAATTTACTTGCTGTCATAAATGCTACTTTATCATAATTTTTAATAATATATTGTGCTATAAGCTTTTGTCCCTTACTCATTTTAGGGTAACGCGACTGTATAATTGAAATTAATTGTTTGCTATCATTTATATTATTTTTCAATTCCATAATATGCTCCTCTTTCTTTTGTGAAAAATATGAAGTAATAGAAAAATATTTATCTTTATAACTTAATTATATCACTCTTTATGTTAAGTAAAAAAATATTATTTTTCAATATTCATTATATATTTTTAAGGCAGCAAAACTTTATATATTTTAACCTTTTTTCTCCACTAAAATTAATTGTGGTGGATTATTTATTTGATTAGTAAATTGCATATGTAATACATTAAATTCACTTTGATCTAAACTATTTAAATATTCACATATATAGTTTTTTTCTTCCAAGCCGCCTTCATGACCTATATAAGCTGCTATACTTATTATTCCATTTGGTTTTAATAACTTTAAACTTTTTTTAATAGCTTCAAGAGTTGTATCTGGCTTAGTTATAATAATATGTTTTGCTCTAGGTAAATATCCTAAGTTAAAAACTACACATGCTACTTCTTCTTTTACATATGCATCTAAATTTTCATGACCATCAAGTATTAATTCAACTCTAGAAGTCATATCATCTCTTTCAACCTTTTTTATTGTTGATTTTATAGCTTCTTCTTGAACATCAAAGGCATATACTTTGCCACTATCTCCAACTAAGTTCCCTAAATATACTGTATCATAGCCATTACCCATAGTAGCATCAATTACTACATCGCCTTTTTGAATTACTTTTTCTAAAAATATTTTATTTACTTCAGTTATTTTATTTATATATTTTGCTCTTAACATAATCTACCTCTATATATTTTTTAAGTAATTTACTTCTTCTTTTGTAAGGTATCTATATTCTCCAATCTTACATTCATTTAAAGTAATTTTACCCATGGCAACTCTTTTTAATCTAAGTACTGGGTGATTTATTGCTTTACACATTTTTCTTACTTGTCTGTTTTTACCTTCATGTATTTTTATTTCTAATTTTGATATATTTTTAACCTTATCATAATATAAAACTCTAAGTTTTGCTGGTGCCGTTATATAATCTTCTATTTCTAATCCAGATTTAAAGTTTTTAATTTCTTCTTCTGTTAACTCTCCCTTTACCATAGCAATATAAGTTTTGTCTATTTCATGTTTTGGATGAGTTAATTTGTAAGTTAAATCTCCATCATTTGTAAGAAGTAATAATCCACTAGTTTCATAGTCCAGCCTTCCAACAGGAAATACTCTTTCTTTTACATCACTTAATAAGTCAATTACACTTGGTCTGTCAAATTGATCTTTTACAGTAGTTATATATCCTTCTGGTTTATTTAATAATATATATACAGTTTCTTCATTTAAAGATATTTTTACACCATCTACTTCAACAGTATCTTTATATTCATCCACTTGAAAAGATAACTCTTCTATTAATCTTCCATTTACTTTAACTTTTTTATTTAAAATAAGTTCTTCAGCTTTTCTCCTAGATGCAACTCCACAAGAAGCTATGTATTTATTAATTCTCATATTTACTCCTTTTATTACTTTTAATTTTTTGTCCATAGTAAATACTAATATATGTGGCAACTTTGTACAAGATATATTTTACTTATTATTTATATTTCCTATAAAATAAAAAAATAAACTGCCCAAAAGCAGCTTATTTTCTTATATTTTCTTATAATAATTCTTTATTATAACTCTAAAGACAATAAATCTTCATAACTTTGTCTTTTACAAATCAATTTATCTTCGCCATTGTTAACAAAAACCACAGGATTTTTAGGTATTTTATTATAATTAGATGCCATTGAATATCCATAAGCTCCTGTAGATGTTGTAATCAGTATATCTCCGCTTTCTATATCAAATATATTTGTATTTGATATTAATATATCTCCACTCTCACAACATTTTCCTGCTATAGTAACCTTATGGGAACCTTCTTCATTGTTCATTTTATCAACAATAGCACATTCATATCCTGCTTGATAAAGGGAAGGTCTTATATTATCAGTCATTCCACCATCCACACTTACATAAGTTCTTACATCTTTAATTTCTTTTATTGAACCTATAGAGTATAATGTACTTCCTGCATTGGCAACTAAAGATCTTCCCGGTTCTAATATTAATGTAGGTACTTTTATATTTAACTCTTGACATTTTTCATCACATTTTTTTATGATTTTTTCACAAAATTCTTTAATTGATTTTGGTCTATCATTTTCAGTATAATAAACACCTATACCTCCCCCAAAGTCAACTTCTTTAATTTCCACATTGTAATCTTCTTTTAATTTTTTTACTAAATTAAGCATTATATCTACTTCTTCCTCATAAGGTGAAACTTCAAAAATTTGTGAACCAATATGAGCATGTATACCCATTAAGTTTACATTTTTATAATCTTTCAATTTTTCCACAGCTATATAAAAATCTCCATTTGTTAAGGCAAATCCAAACTTAGAATCTATTTGACCTGTTTTAATGTATTTATGTGTATGAGCATCTATTCCTGGAGTGACTCTAAAATAAATATTTTGTACTTTATTTTTTTCACAACATAGTTTTTCTAATATATCCAGTTCATAAAAATTATCTACAACAAATATTCCTACTCCTAAATTTACTCCCATTTCAATTTCATCTAATGTTTTATTATTTCCATGAAATAATATTCTTTCCATAGGAAAATTAGCTTTGTGAGCTGTATACAGTTCTCCACCTGATACCACATCTAAATAAACTCCTTCTTCATTTATTAATTGACACATATATTTAGTTAAAAATGCCTTACCTGCATAAGCAATTTTATTTTTATTTTCTTTTACTTTAAAAAATTCTTTATATTCTCTACAATTACCTCTTATTAATTCTTCGTCAAATACATAAAGAGGCGTATTATATTTTTTAGCTAGCTCTTTTGTGCTCACACCTCCAATGTATAGTGTATTATCTTTTATTCCCATAGTCCCATGAAGTTTCATAGTATCCTCCTCTTTTATATATTAAATTCTTTTGCAACTTCTCTAATTGCAACATTTTTATCAGCTGAGCTTATTGCACATGTTATTCTAATTTCTGAAGTAGTAATTAATTTTACTGCTATATTGTTGTCACTAAATATTTTAAATACTTTTGCAGCCACACCACTTGTATGTTTCATTCCCAAACCAACTAAGGAAAACTTAGTAATATCTTCATCAACAATTATATTTTCTTTAGATACAAATTTTTCAACAACACTTTCACATTCATTTAAATCATCTTTTGCTATGGTAAATGAAACATTAACTTTTCCATCTTTAGGAGCTGTTTGACTTATCATGTCAACACTCACTCCATTTATAGCTACCTGTTCAAATAATTTCGAAACATCTTCTATTTTTATATCAACTATAGTTATGGCTGCATCATTATCACATGTTGCCAGTCCTGTAATAACTTTATCTTCTAATTTCATATTTTTGCTCCCCCTTATATATGTACCCTCTATATCACTACATGATAAGCCTACATATAATTCAATATTATACTTTTGTGCCAATTCCACACTTCTTGAATGCATCACCTGTGCCCCCAAACTTGCAAGTTCTAGCATTTCTTCATATTCTATTTCCTTTAACTTTTTAGCTTGTGGATATTTTCTCGGGTCTGTAAAGTATATACCATCTACATCTGTATAAATTTCACACACACCATTTAATTTAACTGCTAAAGCTACTGCTGATGTGTCAGATCCCCCTCTACCTAAGGTAGTTATATCTCCTTCATCATTTAAGCCTTGAAATCCTGTAACTATTACTATTTTGCCATTATCTAAACTTTCTTCAATTTTACTCACATCAATATCATCTATTAAAGATTTTCCATGTAGTCCACTTGTTTGTATATTTAATTGATATGCATTATAACTTACTGCTTCACATCCCATGGAGTTTAAACTCATGGATAATAAGGATGCTGATATCATCTCTCCAGTAGACATGAGAGCATCTAATTCTCTCTTATCTGGCGATTTACTTATATCTTTAGCCATATTTATAAAATCATCAGTTGTATCTCCCATGGCGGAAACTACTACTACAATTTTAGGATTTTTCTTTTTTCTCTCTACCAACTTACTTGCTATAAGTTTAATTTTATCCGTATTAGATACAGAACTTCCTCCATATTTTTGTACAACTACTTTACTCAATTTTATCCCCCCTGAAAACTCCTTATTAACTTAAGATTTATTAAATCTTTGCTAAAAAATAAAACGCCCAAAGGTATACTTTGGACGTTTTTAATAGCCATAGTAAACCTTGTAGCTCAACACTTTTAAAAAGTGACAGCCTTATACATCTTATGCATAAGTCCAGCAGTAAACTTCGCCAAGTTTACAACTTCGGCTCTAAAATCCTTTCTTTATAAATCTCAACTTGCCAGCTCCTTATAAATACTCTTATTTTAAAGCACCTCTACCCTAGGTTTGTAATCTTTTATTTAAATTATCAATATAATTTAATCATATTATTGTATATTTTGCAACCATTATTTTCCATAACATGGTTATTTTTAAATAACAAGTCTAATTTTTCTATATATTATAAATATTTAAACAAAGAATGTAAAGCAATATCAATAAAAAAAACATTCTTAGGCTTATCTTCTAGAAAATTATATTCATCTGCATTATTTGTAACAACTATTATATTGGGTACCATAAAAAACGGTATAGTTGTTTTCGATAAGTCAAATTTCAAACTACTGTATTTTGAAAAATCAATTTTGTCATTCAGAGGTATATCAAATAAAACCTGTTTTCGTCTGTAAAAATTATCTATATATTCAATATATAGATGATAATTATGCTCTCCAATATTTATATTCCTATAAAATCTTACTATTTCAAACTTAGCTAGTTTTAATTTTACTGCTATATCAGATCCTATTAATGTCTTTACTAAATCCTCTCCTTCATAGTATTCGCAGCTTCCATTAATATAATATAAATAAGAATTTTCCCTATACCCTCTATAGTTGATATTGCATGGAAATTTAACTAAAATATAATCATTGCACATTCTTCGAAGCGTTTTTCTAAGTGTTTTCTTTTTAGAATCTCTTTTATAGTTGTATAGTTTATTAAATTGATTTTCAGTTAAACATCTTAGCCTACTAATTATAAAGAGTATTTCCTTTTCAAGTACATTCATACAAACCTCTCCATAAGATGATATATTGTTGTTTAATATATTATATTAATATTGGAAAAAAACTCTACTATTTTAAAAGACCTAACTATATTATATTTATTAAA
>USRS01000082.1 GCA_900557165.1 uncultured Clostridium sp. | reverse complement strand
CAACGACTTCGTCCGTTGCTCAAGTTAATAAGTTGGAAATTATAAATTATCCACAGATAGAATAAATTTATAATTTCCTTACAATTAAAAAATCTAGTTTCTTTAAATAAAACTAGACTTTTTATTATTTTATATTAAAACTCCAATAGCTAGCATTATAATAGCCAAAATGCCTATAATAATAACTAAAGGCAAGACAAATTTTAGCCATTTGTCATAAGTCACATTGACCATGGCAAGGGATGCCAAAATAAGACCCGTTGGTGTGATAAAACTCATAATTCCTTGACCAAATTGATAAGCACTAACTATAACATCTCTGCTAATTCCAACCACATCTGCCAAAGGTGCCATTATTGGCATGGATAAAACAGCAAGTCCCGATGAAGATGAAATGAAAAATCCCAAAATAATATATACAAAGAATATAAATGTGGAAAATACTACTCCATTCATTCTAGCTACACCATTGCTAAGATAATTTAATATAGTATCACTAATCATACCATTTTCCATGATTATAGTAACTCCACGAGCTAGACCTATGATTATGGCAACTCCAAGCAAATCTGCTGCACCGCTCATAAATTCTGATACAAATTCTTGCTCTTTTAAGTTTGCAAAGAAAATCATAATAAATGTAACTAATATAAAAAGTGCTGTCATCTCTTCAAACCACCAGCCAAGTTCCTTAACTCCATATACCATAATCACAAAGGCCAAAGCAAATATGATTAAAATCAATTTTCTTGATGTTGTAAATAGCGGTGCATCTTCTTCATTGACATTTGATAAAAATTGTCTTTCTAAGTCTTCCTTTTGATTGTATATATATGAAGAAGAAGGATCTTTTTTAACTTTTTCTCCGTATCTTATAGTGTATGCTATGCAAATTATAAGTCCAATTATTAATATAACAAATCTAAGTACCATACCACTTGTAAAATCTATTCCTGCCGTATTAGATGCAATTACTGTGGAAAATGGATTAACTGTAGATGCCATAGTTCCCATACAAGATCCTAAATAAATTGTAGCAATGGCAACTAAGGCATCATATCCTGCTGCTATAAAAATTGGCACTATAATAGGATAAAAGGCTATTGTTTCTTCTGCCAGTCCAAAAGTAGTTCCTCCTATGGCAACTAATGTGGATATTATTATAATTAGTAAAGATTCTTTTCCTTTTGCTTTTTTAGAAAGAGCATTGATTCCTGCTGTAAAAGAACCTGTTTTATTTATTATACCAATTAAACCTCCTATAACTAATACGAAGGCAATGATTTCTATGGAATCATATAAACCTTGTACAGGTGCTTTTAAAAAGGTGGCTATGGCACCAAATAGTGATGTGGATGGTAGAGGAAGTTGTTCATATGTTCCTGGAATACCCACTGGTTTACTTATAGAGCCATCTTTAAATCTAGTGTAGCTAATATTTACATTTAAGTCATCTAAAGTTTTTTGATTTCCTTCATATTCTGTTAAATCACCTCTTGGGCTTTCCACTATAAAGGAGTTAGATTCTTCATTGTATTGTAATTTGGCATATTTACCTGCTGGTATTATATAAGTTAAAGCTAAAACTATTAACATAACAATTAAAATTACAGTGTACGCTGTTGGAAATACAAATTTCTTTTTTGTCATAATATTACTACCTTTCTATTTTTACTAGTAATATTATTTACAAAAGTAAATATAGTATTATTTTAATAAATAAAAAAAACTGGAAAAATTATCTTCCAGTTTTTTATAGGGTTAAAAATTGTAATATACTTTAAGCTTCTTTAGCTTCTTTAACTTCTTCTCTTTCTTTAGTTTTTATTAATCCTCCAATTACTGCACCTATGACTGCTGGCACAACCCAGTTAAATCCAAGGTTTGCAAGTGGAAGAGAGTTTAATATATCTGATATTTGAGTTAATGATAATAAATTACTTGATACAGAAAGTATACTTACAAATAAAGTCACATAAGCTGCACCTTTGAATGCATTATCATTTTTTATATGTTTTCCAATTAAAGTCATAATTACTAAGGCAATTAATACTGGATAAACTATTTCTAACACTGGTAGTGAGAATTTTATTATAGTACTAACTCCAAAGTTTGATACTATTGCACTAAATATACAAATTGATATTACTACAGTTTCATATTTTATTTTATTATTACTTATACTTGAGAAATATTTTGCTGAAGCAGATGTTAAACCTATAGATGTTGTTAAACATGCTAAACTAACTATCATTCCAAGTACCAATTTACCTGGATATCCAAGTAATGAATTTGTTATTACAACCATTAAAGACGCTTGAGGAGTATCTACTCCATAAGCAGTTGATAAAGTTGATCCTAAAAATGTTAGACCACCATAAACTACTATTAAAGCAAGTCCTGATACTAATCCTGCTTTTATAGTTAATTTTACTTTATCATTTTCATTTGTATATCCTCTATCTGATATAGATGCTATTATTACTGCTGCCATAGCTGCTGCACCTAAAGCATCCATTGTTAAGTATCCTTGAGAAACACCTTCTGCAAATAAATTTTTATTTATAAGGGCATTGTTACTTACCTCACCTATTGGAGATATTATTCCTATAACTATAAGTACTGCTAAAGCTAAAAGTAGTGCTGGTGTTAAAAATTTCCCAATTATATCGACTACTTTTGATGGCTTTATTGTTAAAAATAAAGTTAATGCAAAAAATACTACTGATACTATTACTGGTACAAAAGTTCCCATATCACCTATTATTGGTGATATTCCCATTTCATAAGTTGTTGCAGCCGTTCTTGGTATGGCAAGTAAAGGGCCTATACATAGTATTGATGCTATTCCAACTACTTTTGCCAATACATTTCCTGCTCTAGATAATACTTTATCTAGTTCTCCACCACATTTTGCTGCGGCTGTTATCACTAAAAGCGATAAACCCACATCAGCTAATATAAATCCTGATAAAGATATCAACCAATGACTTCCTGATATAAGACCTAGATAAGGAGGAAACAATAAATTCCCTGCTCCAAAGAACATTGAAAAAAGTGCAAATCCTACTACGGCTATATCTGTTTTTTGTTTTTTCATGCTATATCCTCCTTTAATTTTCTGAATATTTATATAATTGTACTTATTTTTCCTTTTTTTGTCAATATTTTGTATGCAATATTCAAATAAAAAACAGTATAACACACAATACAGGTTATACTGTTTTTATATTATTGTATTATAAATCTTTCTAACATATTTTTCAATATTTCTTCTAAATCACCTGAGTCATCACATTTTCTTATTCTCGGTTGAGAAATTTCTCCTCCATGTTCAAAATCAGCAGGATGAACTGCAATCTCGTCAGTATCTTCTTCATATTCAAATAATAATCCCATAAGATTGTCCATGTTTAAACTCATATCTCCTATATCTCTTATAGCATAATCATCTTCATATATATCATCGCTGTAGTGATTTAAAGAGTATTTATGTCCATCTAGTAATTCAATTTTTTCTGCATTTTCATAAGTTTTTCCAACTACAAAGTGAAGATCATATTCTCCAGAAGTTAAAATATTTGCATATTCTTTTTCTGAATCAATATTTTCATAATCTTCATCAAAAGTTATTACATCCATATAATCTTTATCTATTAAACAAATTCTAGATACATATCTTGGATATTCAAAAGTTAATTCTTCTATATTATCATTGTAATAATGCATAAATCCTTCTAAATTAAATTCGTCTTTTTTAAATCTAAGTATTTCCATAAAAATTTCCTTTCTTCGTGACATTTATATTCTAAAGTTTTAGAACACAACAGATTATAATATATCACAAAGAATAAAATTATAGAAGTATTTATAATTAAAAGATTATTTAATATTAAAACCAGCTTCACTTACTGCTTTTTTAATTTTTTCTATATGTTCATGATCGAAGGTTTCCATTGTCATTTGGGCACTTAATTCACCTATGGCTTTTGTAGATGATAAGTTTGCTGTAATAATATTGGCATCTAAGTTGCTAAGTATTTTTGTAAGTTCTGCAAGTCCACCTGGTTTGACCTTTATTTCTGTTACAAAGGAGAATCTTCTGCCGCTATTTATAAGACCTTTGACTACTATTCTATTTAAAGTGTTCACATCTATATTTCCACCTGATATGATAAGTACAACATTTTCATTTTCTTTTGGTTTATATTTGCCAGTTAATATGGCTGCTGTAGTAACTGCTCCCGAACCTTCAGCTACAACTTTTTGATTTTCCATTAAAAATAATACGGCTTCTGCTATTTCATCTTCTTGTACTAAAACTACTTCATCTATTAAATCTTTAGCTATGTTAAAAGTTAATTCTCCTACAGTTTTAACTGATATACCATCTGCTATAGAAGTTGATTTAAAAGCAGTAGTTACTTTTCCTGATTTCATTGATTCATACATGGAAGGAATATTGGCAGTTTGAACTCCAACAATTTTCACATTTGGATTTAATGCTTTTGCGGCTGTTGCAATTCCTGCTATAATTCCTCCACCGCCTATTGGACAAAGAATTGTATCTACTTTGTTGTTCATTTGTTCAAAAATTTCAAGTCCTATAGTTCCCTGACCTGCTATTACATATTTATCATTAAATGGATGTAAGAAGGTTGCTCCTGTTTCTTTTTGAATTTCTACAGCTTTTGCATAAGCATCATCATATACTAGACCTTCCAATACAACGTTGGCTCCATAAGATTTAGTTGCCGTTACTTTTGCAAGGGGTGCAGTAGAAGGCATAACTATGGTAGCTTCTATGCTATTCATTTTGGCACCAAGGGCAACACCTTGGGCATGATTTCCTGCGGAAGATGCAATTACTCCTTTTGATTTTTCCTCTTCTGTAAGATTTGCTATTTTATTACAAGCCCCTCTAACTTTGAAGGAACCTGTCTTTTGTAGATTTTCGCATTTGTAATAAATATTTGCATTAGTTAATAAACTTAATTTTGTACTTTCTAAAATATCTGTTCTTTTTACAATATCTTTAATAGTATCTTGTGCTTTTCTTATGTCATCTATAGTCACTTTTTCCATTTTTACTATCTCCTATATTATTTTTAAGTGTCTATATTATTTTTTTCTATTTTGTAATTAATATTCTATTAAGGATTTTTTACTAGATAAAATTTATTTTTAAGCATACTCTTTTTTTATGTAAAATGATAAAATACGTCTAGTATTTATTTCTATTCCTTTATCCCATAATCTTAAATCGTCTTTAAAATTATTTTTCATCCAGAATTTTTTAACTTCTTTGTCCTTAGGATGAATTATTATAAATTCAATATGGGTATAGCTTTCAAGTACTTTAATTAATTCATTTATTATTTTACTTCCCAAGCCCACTCTTTTGGGACTTACAGAAAACCATAATATATATGTATATATGAAATTATCTTTTTCATCAAAGTACAACCTCATATTTAAATCTATTTTTTTATCTTCTTTAGATTTGTTTTTATTATGTATGGTGTAGTATCCATCATGTGCTAAGCCATAATATGAAAATTTAGCTTCCATATACAAAATATCTCTTATAAGTTTATTTAGTTTTTGACAAATTTCTTCTAATTTATCTTCTTTGCAAATTGTATTTTCTAATAACATATTATCCCTAAATATCCCCCTTATTATAAATACTTTATTTTTATATACTTTATATAGTAGTATATTTATAAATATATTCACCACAAATTTATAAAAAAAGCCATCACATATTTTTCATGCAACGGCTTTTACTTTTATTTAGTTTTTATTGTTTTAATAGCACTATATGAACTATAGATTTTTTTCCCATTTATAGTTTTGTATGCTCTTACTTTGTAGTAATAATTCTTTTTACTTGCTAAATTACTATCTGTGCAAGATATAGTACTTGATTTCGTAATTGTTTTTGCTTTTGTATATTTACCATTTTTACTTGTTGCTCTGTATATTTCATATCCACTGGCATCATTTACTTTTTTCCACTTAATCGTAACTTTCTTTTTTGCTGAAGTCAAACTTATATTTGGTGTTATAAGTTTAGGTATTGCTGATACTATATTTGAGTATTTTGCAACTATTTTATTTTCATCTACATTCTTATATGCTCTTACTTTATAATAATACGTCTTTCCAGGAATTAAATTTGTATTTGTATAACTTAAAATATTCTCATTTGTTATTGTATTTACTTTTGAATACTTACCATCTTTAGTAGTTGATTTATATACTTCATATCCATTGGCATCATTTACCTTTTCCCATTTAATATTAATTTTTCCCTCATCTGCTGTAGCAATTGCTTTTGTTGTGGAAAGTTTGGCCATAATAGAAACTACATTAGAATTTTGTCCAAATACTTTTTCTTCATTTATGTCTTTATATGCCCTTACTATATAAGAATAAGTTTTTCCTGTTGTTAAATTCTTATCTTCAAAATTTAAAGTATCTCCATTATTTATAGTCTCTATTGTTGAGTATTCATTATCTTCACTAGTTGACCTTAGTATTTCATAACCGCTCGCACCGTATACTTTACCCCAATTAACTTTAATAGTATTACTTTCATTAGCTTCCAACTTAACTATTGGAGCATCACATAAAGTAGAAGCCATTAATAGAGATGATATTTCTCCACCCACAGCTTTAATTTTATAATAATATGTTTGTCCTGATTTTAATCCACTATGAGTATAAGTTGTATCTGTAACTGTTTCTATTTTTTTATAATTATTATTTTCATCTGTTGAGCAGTATACTTCATATTGAGAAATTCCAGGAATTTTATCCCATGATAGTTTTATACTTGAAGTAGTAACTTCTTCTACTTTCATATTTTCTACTTGAACCTTGTAACATTCATTGTAAACATCATTTATCATTTCAGTTAAAGTTTTTACCATATAAGTAAAGTTTTCACTATCTCTATCTCTAAATTTTCTATTTATTTCTAACTGGATACTAGGGATACCTAATACTTGACTATTATATGTAGATAAAGTATAAGGCCCTCCCCCAAAAAAGTACTTGTTTACACTATAATTTAAATTAATAAGAGAATTTCCCATAGATTGTAAAATATAGCTTTGTTTTAATAAGTTTGTATGACTATTACCACCTGTTCCTATATCTATATCACTATCTCTTTCACTTATCATACCATGCAAGTCAAAAATAATTCTTATATCGTTCTCTTCAACTAATTCCTTTATTTTTTTTCTATACTCTGTCTCTTCAGTTGTATAATTTTCATCGCCATTTGTACTAGTTTTATAAATTATATGCGCTCCAGTAGTTTCACTAAGTATTTTTATGATGGCTCCTGTATAAATATCTGCTGCTTTATAGCTTTCATTTCTAAATTGTTTCACAGCATGGGGAGCTGATATTAAGATTGGTATATTCCCTATTTTATACTTAAAATCATCAATTCCATTTCCCATATAATTATTTACAGCAAATTCTTTTTCTTGTTCATTAATATAGTCTATGCTGTAGAAATCATCTGCATATACAAAGCTATTATTAATAAAGTAAATGGTAAATATGGTTGCAAAAAACAGTGAAATTATTTTCCTTGTTTTCATAATTAAACCTATTTTTTTAGTTTGAAAAATCTATAAAATATTTTTTCAAAAATGTATCTCCCTTCTTTTTTCCATATTTTATATTTTTATTTAAATTTTACCATATAATTCATGCATAATATAGACTTTTTAATAATATGTATATTTATATTTAAAGTCATTCATTGCAAATTCTACTTCTTATTCGTTAATATATTCACTACTATAAGTATCATCTGTAAATAATAAGCTATTATTAAAAAGAGCCTTGATTTTAAATTAAAGCTCTTTTTGTAAACTATTTTATATTTTTAAGAATTGCAAGTAAGTAATTCCAAGTTCTGTTTGTTGATTTTATATCTAAATGTTCATTTGGTGTATGAACATCATATAAATTTGGTCCTATAGATACGGCTTGAGCACCTTTTATGGCATCTAGTAGTAGTCCACATTCAAGACCTGCATGTATGGCACTTATTTCAGGCTTTTGGCCTGTTAACTCTTCATAAGTATTTATACATATTTCTTCTAGCTTAGAATCTTTTGCATATTCCCACTCTGGATAATCATCTTCTAGTGATAATTTTACATCTAAAGTTTTGCATAGTAGTGACATTTTATTGTTTATCTCGTCTTTTAAACTTTTTACTGAACTTCTAGTTGCAAATTCAAATAAGAAGTTATCTTTGTTGTTATTTATAACACCTAAGTTTGTAGAACTTTCCACAAGATTTTCTATATCCATACTCATAGTTTGAATACCACAAGGCATTAATATTATAGTTGCTATTATTTTATCTCTAATATAACCTTTTAAAGCTTCGTTATAAGTTTTATGAGATTTTTCACATAATATTTCTATCTTTGGATCAGACGTCTTAAATTCATTTTTGAATATATTTAATATTTTATTTAATTCTTCTTTTAATCTTTCTTCATCTTTTTCATCTATTAAAATAACTGCATCTGCTTCACGAGGTATAGCATTATTTTTAGCACCACCACTTATTTGAACTAAATCAAGATTAATATTTGCATGATTTAATAAATGATTTAAAATTCTTCCCATAAGTATATTTGAGTTTGCCCTTTGTTTATTTATTTCCATACCTGAGTGACCACCAAGTAATCCTTTTACATCAATATTGAAAGCCACTTTTGAGTTTACATCTTTAAATTCTTTTTCTATAGTAACTAAAGCTGTTACTCCACCTGCACAGCTTACTGTTATAGTTCCTTCTTCTTCTGAATCTAAATTTATTATGTAGCTTCCTTTAAATAAATCTCCCTTAAGGTTCATGGCACCATTCATACTTTCTTCTTCATCTGCTGTAAATACTACTTCCAGTGGAGGATGAACTATATTATCAGATGCAAGTAGTGCTAGTCCCATGGCAACAGCTATTCCATTATCTGCTCCAAGAGTAGTATCTGTTGCATATAAGTAATTTCCTTCTACTCTTAATTTTATAGGATCTTTTTCAAAGTCATGGTCTGTATCTTTATTTTTTTCACAAACCATATCCATATGTCCCTGTATTATAACAGTAGGAGCATTTTCATATCCTGGCGTTGCTTTCTTTTTAATTAACACATTGTAATGTTCATCTTGGACTACTTCTAATCCTAATTTTTTTCCTTCTCTTGTTAAATAATCGCTTATTTGTTTTTCATTTCCTGAACCCCTAGGTATTTTGCATATTTCTGAGAAATACTTAAAAACTAGTTGAGGTTTTAAATCTTCTATTTTCATTGTTCTTTGATTTCTCCTTTTTCTTTGTATAATATAATATGGCTTATTATATATTATATATAATAAACCATATTAGTATTTCTTATTTACTTAAAACTTAAACTTAATTCTTAGAATTTTATTTATTTTTATAAAAGTATCATTGCTATTGATAATATTATTGCTGATGATATAAATACAGCAACTAATACCTTACTTACAAATTTAACCCAAGTAGTATAATCTACTTTTGCTATGGCAAGGGCTCCCATTATAACACCACTTGTTGGAGTTACAAAGTTTACAAGTCCACTACCAGCAGAAAATATTGATATTATAACTTCTGATGAAAAACCTAAAGATATTGCTAAAGGTCCAAATATAGGCATTGATAATCCTGCTAAACCAGAAGTCGATGGTATGAAAAATGATAGTGTCATATATATTATAAAAGCAACTATGGTAAATACTATTGGCGACATTCCACTAAGAAGTGATGATGCCCCATTTAATAC
The DNA here is from genome assembly GCA_900557165.1 of uncultured Clostridium sp. Classification (GTDB taxonomy): domain Bacteria; phylum Bacillota; class Clostridia; order Peptostreptococcales; family Peptostreptococcaceae; genus Terrisporobacter. Next base: position 1,263 of record USRS01000082.1, on the reverse strand, counting down.
ATAAGTATCAAGACCTGTTGTTGTCATCATTACTGATATACCTTTTGATACACCAATAACTAAAGCAACACCAACCATATCAGCTGCACCTTCCATAAATGCAGCGACAATTTCATTTTCCTTCATTTTATAAACCACACCTATGATTACTGCCATTATTACAAACCACATCCCAAGTTCACTAAACCACCAGCTACCCAGTGATGAACCTGTTAAAAAGTCTGTTTTTGAAAATATTGTCACTCCAAATTCTTCCCAAGGTATTACTGCTGCCACCATTACTACAAATGTTAAGGCAAACAGTCCTAAAACTATCCTTCTCTTTGTTGTAAATTCCACAACTTCTTCTGAGTTTTTCTTTCCTAGGAAAGTTTCATTAGCTTCATTTATTTCCTTTTGAGATAATAACGTAGCTTTTTTGTCTTTTTGAAGGCTCTTTGCATATTTCATTACAAAATAAATAGATATTAGTAATGATGATAACCATAAAGCTATACCTGTTGCTATAACTATAACTTGGTTAACCTCAATTCCTACTCCTTTTAGTGCGCCTATACTTGTCGAAACTAAAAATGGATTTACAGTTGAGCCTAAAACTCCACTACCTGCTCCTAAAATTATAGTTCCCACTGATACAAGGGGATCAAATCCTGCAACTATCATAGTAGTTGTAACTAAAGCTGTAAAAGCTATGGTTTCTTCAGCCATCCCAAAACTAGTTCCACCTAAAGAAAATACAAACATTAATACTGGTATTAATATTAATTCTTTTCCTTGTAGTTTTTCAACAACAGAACCTATTCCTGCATCCAATGCGCCTGTTTTTGTTGTTACTCCTAAGAAGCCTCCTATTAATAAAACAAATATTGCTATATCTATGGCTTCATTTAATCCGTTTATTGGTGCCATTACTAAGTCTGCAAATTTTGCTGCTTTGACACCTGGTATAAATTGAGTAGACAGTGCTATTAATGCTGTAATTATTAATAAGACAGTGTAGGCCGATGGCAACGTAAATGATTTCTTTTTTCTTAATGTTGAGTCCATTGGTCGTTCTCCTTCGATTTAATTGTTTTTTAGCACCTTTGAAGAAACATACTCTTTTTTTGGTAAAGTTGTTACCTCTATTAAAAAATATAATTTCTTCTTTTGCCATATATTTATTTATAGTAATGATATCATATTTCCACAAAAATATACATGGAAATTTCTGCAAATTTATAGACTTAAATCTTTAGTTTTTCCAATGAAAAAGAAATTACC
>USRS01000081.1 GCA_900557165.1 uncultured Clostridium sp. | reverse complement strand
TCCAAATCCTTTTTCATTGTTAAACCATTTTACTACACCAGTTTTCATTTAATTAAATCCTCCTAAAAACACACTTTAATTTAGCTGCTTGAAATTGCAACTTTAACCTAACTTTAACATATATACATAGTTTTGTCAAACTTAAATATTTATATACTACCTTTATAATTTTTTTATTATATATTTTTTAGTAATTTACTCTAATTAAATGAAATCTAATTGCTTTATCACTCCATCCTAAATCCCATGGAACTAATAGTCTATCTGTATTATGACATGTAACTAGTGGATACCCCTTTGAATCAAATCCAGTTACTGTAGATACATGTGTTATCCTTCCTTTTTTCTCATAGCCAACAAAATCTCCTGGCTTTAAATTATAAGCTTCTCTATAAACTTCTTCATAACCTCCTTTAGCAATATAACTTCCTCTTCCACTATTTATAATATAATTTTTAAAACCTTGAGCATTTACCCAAGCTTTTGTTGCACTTCCCTTTTCATAATTCCAAAGAGCATTTTTCTTAAATCGTCCGCTTTCATACATTATTTGAGATGCAAAATTAGCACAATCGCCTCCATCTCCATTAAAATCTTTATACTTCTTATTAAACATCAGTCCATCTTCTTCATCTGCTGCTGCTCCACAGTATTTGTGGGCATATGCTATTGCCTTTTCTTGCTCTTTTGTAAGTGTTGGATGTACTTCTTCATGATTAATAATGTAGTTTTTAATATCTTCTGATTTTATATTTTCTAAATTCAATGAATCAGCAAAAGGGTCCGTATACCATTCCTTTGTTATTATATAATTATTATCTTTTATTTTCACATGAAGATAATGATATGTACCTATTCTAAACATATTTTCTTTATCACGATCATTTTCATAAGAATATTTATACTCAGTAGACACATCACAAATAATGCCATATAAATTTTCTTCTCTTTCTCTCATTTTCTTTATTTTTACTTTAGTCTTTATATCATTAAAATTTACACCTTGCTTACTAGACCAATTTTCTAAATATTGCATTTTTTTTATTTCATGTTCATAGGCCCAAAGACCAAATTTTATATTTGTATCATAAAGTTTTTTTAATATATCTTCATTTTTCTCTAGTATAGCTTTATTTCTATAATCAAAAAGATTTTCTAAAAGTATGGTATATTGTTCATTTATCTCTTTAGGATCTTCATCTTTATTTTTATAAACTTCTTTAATTAATTCTTCTTCACTAAAATACTTATCTTTATAATTTAAAATCAATGAAAAAAATAAAACTATAGAAAAAGTAAATATTATATACTTTACATACTTATTTTTAATTACCTTCAAGCACTACACCTCCCATTAGAAAGTAGGTAATTTTTTAATTTATTTTTAGTATGTCCAAATAACAATAAATAATTTTAGGATTATTTGCATATTTATAGATAAAATTGTATTAATACATTTGTTTTTTTTTAATTAGTATATAAAAATTTAACTTTTTTATAAATTTTATAGTAATATAAACATATATTATTTTTTTACTAAACAACAAGGGAGGTTTATTTATTATGTTAAAAAAAGTAGCTGCTATAAATGATTTATCTGGTATTGGAAAATGTTCTCTAAGTGCAGCACTTCCTATTTTATCAGCTTTAAAGGTGCAATGTTGCCCATTGCCTACAGCCATATTGTCTAGTCAAACTGGATTTGATGAATATACTTTTTTAGATTTAACAAATGAAATGGAAAAATACTATACAACTTGGAAAAATTTAAATTTAAATATAGATACTATTTGCAGTGGATTTCTTGGATCTATAAATCAAATAGATATTGTAAGTAATTTCATAAATTCAAATCTCAATGCATTTATAATTGTGGATCCTGTTCTTGGTGACAATGGATTATTATATCCTATTTTCAATAAAAAAACTTGTGAAAAAATGAAAGAACTTGTACGCCACTCTGATTTAATTACACCAAACATAACAGAAGCTTGTCTTTTATTAAATAAAAAATACAAAGACGATTTTTCAGAGAAAGAGGTAATTAATATTGCTAAAGAATTAAGTCATTTAGGGCCAAATAAAGTTATAATTACAGGTATAATTAAAAACAATAAAATTTACAATTTATCTTATGACAAAGAAAAAAATAAATCTTTTACATACGGACTTCCTTATAATAAATGTTCTTATAGTGGTACAGGAGATATTTTTGTTTCTATAGTTTGTGGTCTTATTACTAATAATTATGATTTAGATTTTGCTGTAAAAACTGCTTCAGATTTTATATACAAATGTGTTTCTTTCACTTCAAAATATGAAAATGACAGAAATCAAGGTGTAATGTTTGAAATGTTTTTAAATGATTTAACATCAATTGATAAAATTTCTAATTTTTAATATAAAACTTATTCTATATCCTCCTTTAAGTCTATAAAATATAATATAGGCTTAAAGGAGGATATTTTTATGGATGTAAATCAAAAAGCTAAAGAACTTGCTTATTATATTAAAGGCACTAGAGAATTTAAAACAATGAATAAATACAAAGAGGAACTTGAAAGAAATAAATCTTTAAAAAAACATCTTGATACTTATTTAAATAAAAAAAATCAAATATATTCTAGATATAAAGTTGATGATGCTAATAAAAGAGCTGCAAAACTTGATAAAGAATATATTAATTTCTTTAACGATCCTATTGTAATTAATTATATGAATAGCACCAATGATTTTAACTCAATGATGAAAAAAATTTATGCTTCAATTGAAAGCGAACTCTTAAAATAATATATTAAAAATTATTAAGGCATGGATATAAAATTTAATATCCATGCCTTAATTTAAATTTTCCCTTATTTTTTTCTTTGAAAATATTTAACTAATTCTACTATAGGAATAACTGTAAAAGCCATTAATATGGATACTATATATTCAATAAAAGATATTTCTTCTAAACCAAAAGCATTAGATAAAAATGGTATATATATTACAGCTAAAGTTAATAAAAGTGAAACAATCATTGCTCCCCATAAAAATTTATTTTGATTTTTAATGGTAAATATAGAATGCTTTCTAGATTTAAGATTAAAAGAATGAAATATTTCTGCCATAGACATGGTCAAAAATGCCATTGTCATTCCATCAGGACTATTTACAAACTCCCAAATACCACTTTCCATATAATGTCCAACTACATAAGCTATTATTGTAATTATGGCTATCATAAATCCCTGCCAAATAATATCTACACTAACACCACCTGCAAATATACTTTCTTTAGAGCTTCTAGGTTTTCTTTTCATTATATCTTCTTCAGCTTTTTCAGTTCCTAAAGCTAAGGCAGGAAAACAATCTGTTATTAAGTTTATCCACAACAAATGAACCGGTTTCAATATGACAAATCCGATTAATGTGGCAAAGAATATAGCTATAACTTCGCTTAAATTTGATGATAATAAAAATTGGATAGATTTTCTTATATTATCATAAATTCGTCTACCTTCTTTTACCGCATAAACTATAGTTGCAAAATTATCATCTGCCAAAACCATATCTGATACATTTTTAGTTACATCTGTTCCTGTTATGCCCATTCCAACACCTATATCAGCATTTTTTATAGCTGGAGCATCGTTTACACCATCACCTGTCATAGCTGATATTTTACCTATTTTCTTCCATGTATTTACTATTCTAACCTTATGTTCTGGTTGAACTCTAGCGTATACAGAATATTTTTCAATATTATTTTCAAATTCTTTGTCACTCATTTCATTTAACATTGACCCTGTTATAGCTTCTTTTTCATTTTTAATTATTCCCAATTCCAAAGCTATTGCTATAGCTGTATCCTTATGATCTCCAGTAATCATAATAGGTCTTATACCAGCATCCTTGCATTCTCTTATGGAAGAGACCACTTCTTCTCTAACAGGGTCAATCATACCTGTCAAACCTAAAAATATTAAGTTATTTTCTAAAGTATCACTATTTATTATTTGGGGAATTTCATCGTAATATCTAAAAGCACAACATAAGACACGAAGAGCTTTATTAGCCATATTTTTATTTTCTTTTATAATTTCTTTTTTAATATCTTCAGTTAAGTCTTCTATTTTATTATTTATTAAAATTTTATTACATCGCTTTAATAATATATCTGGGGCACCTTTAGTATATTGAATATATCTATCATTATATTTATGAATAGTTGTCATCATCTTTCTTCCAGAATCAAATGGTAGTTCTTCTACACGTGGTTGAATTTTTATTAAATCATTTTTATTTAAATTTAACTTATATGCATAGTTTACTAAAGCACATTCTGTAGGTTCTCCTACGGCTTTTTTACTTTCTTCATCTAAAACTGCATCACTGCATAAAGCCATAGCTTTTGATAATATATTCTCATCATAACTATAATATTTTACAACAGTCATTTTATTTTGAGTCAAAGTTCCTGTTTTGTCAGAACAAATAACTTGAGCACATCCTAAAGTTTCAACTGCTGTAAGCTTTCTAATAATAGCATTTTTCTTAGACATATTTGTCACACCAATTGCCAAAACTATGGTAACAACTGCAGCTAATCCTTCTGGAATTGCTGCAACAGCTAAGCTTACAGCCACCATAAAAGTATCTATAAATACTTTGCTACCTAAATTAGGATAGGCTTTACCGATTGAAAATAAAAATATAAAAACACATATACCTATTACTAAAATACTAAGTATTTTACTAAGTTGACTTAATTTAATTTGTAGTGGTGTTTGACTATCCTTTGTATTTGAAAGTTCATTTGCTATTTTTCCCATTTCTGTATCCATACCTGTAGCTGTTATAACAACCTTACCACGACCGTATACCACAGAACTTCCCATGTAAACCATATTTTTTCTATCACCTAAAGATATATCTTTCTCTTCTTTTGATAATTGTAGTACTTGGCTATGCTTTGTAACTGCCACAGATTCTCCTGTCAAAGCAGCTTCTTCAATTTTTAAACTAGCACTTTCAATTATTCTTCCATCTGCTGGTATAATATCACCAGCTTCCAATAAAACAATATCTCCAATAACAAGTTCTTCACTTTTAATTGCTCCTTGTTTATTATTTCTAATTACTTTACATGTGGATGATGTCATACTTTGCAAAGCTTCTATGGCTTTTTCTGATTTATTTTCTTGATATACACCAAGAATACCATTAATTATTACTACTATAAATATTATAAAGACATCGGCAAAGGATTCATTAGCATAAGCTGCTGTTATACCTGAAACTATGGATGCTATAATAAGTATAATTATCATAGGATTAGTTAGCTCTTTAACAAATTTCATAATCAAAGAAGTTTTATTAGCTTCATCCAGTTTGTTTAATCCCTCCTTTTCCAATCTAATTTCACTTTCTTCTTCACTTAAGCCATTATAATCTGTTTTCAATTCATTTAAAATCTCTTTACTTTCTACTAAGTATGCTTTTGTTAAACTATCCCCTAAATCATATTTCATAACTTTTCCTCCTTATTTATTATTTTCATAAAAAATGAGACTTGTGCATAGAAAAATCTATACACAAGTCTCATTCATTAAGGTAAACCAGACTAAAAACTTAGTCAAGATGTTGATTTACCACACATTTACTGTGGAACTACTCCCCTGTGATTATTTATATTTACAGTATATTATAATCTTATCTTATTTAGAATTATTTGTATTATAATTTTTAATTATTTTACCTTTTTTTAACATTTAAAAGGTAGAACTAAAAGTTCTACCTTTATCCCCCTAAATTTATCTCTTATTTATATGGCATTTGATTCATTATTTGTTGCATATACATATAGTAATTCATCCACATATCATCATATTGTCCCATATATGGTGACATATTTGTATCATCTAATGAAGGATACTTGTTTGTAAAGTTTCCCATACATTGCATTGGTGACATATTATACATTGGACTTACATAAGTTGAACATTGTTTTTTACTAGTGCAATTATCCATATTAACATAAATTATTTCATCATCACATTTACAGCTTTTTTCAACTATTGTTTCACAAGAGTTTTTGCAAGTATTATTACATCCACATGATGACATATTTGCTTGCATATTCATTTTTGTGTCTACATCTTTGTTTGAAACGCAATTATTTTCACAGCTTTGTAATTTAGATTCACATTTATTAACCATTTCTTCACATTTTTTAGATTTATTTTCATATTCTTTAATTTTATCTCCAGCTGTTTTATAACATTCTAATGCTTTTTCATCATATTTTAGTGCTTGATTGTATAAACATTTTGCTTTTTCATTATAAGTTTCTGCTTTTTCATATAAACATTTTGCTTTTTCACAATTTGACTTAGCTTCATTTTCTATACATTCAGCTTCTTGTGTTAATGCCTTTGCTTTTTCACATAATTCTTTAGCTCTTTGCATTAATTCTTTAGCTTTATACTCATCATTTCTTGATTGATTTTCACATTTGTTTGCATTTTGCAATAAATTACATGCTTGTTGTGATAATAATTTAGCACTCTTTTCACATTCTTTTGCTTGGTTAAATGTTTGTGTTGCATCAGCTTCATATTTACAAGCTTTTTCAAATAGTTCTTCAGCTTTTTTAGCTAATTCCACACATTTATCTACACAAGTTATCTCATAATCCCCACATGGGCACTCCATATAAGAATTCATTGGCTTCTTTTCAGTAGGACATGGTTTACAAGATGATATTGGTGTACATTCTACTACAGTTTCACAAGGCTTACAAATTTCACATTTTTGTGTTTTTTTGCAAGGTTCTACTGTTTTGCAAGCATCATATTGAGGAGTGCAAGAACAAGATTGTTTCTTCTTTTTTTTCATAATAAGTCAAACTCCTTTTGTTGTATTTATTACATAAGCTATAGAACTTATGCTACTTAATATAATTATATGAAAAGCATGTCATCTGGTTACTTATTGATAAAGAAAAAATAATATAGACTAATATTGACTGATTGTTTTATATTTTAAATTATGTATTTCAAATATAAATTAAAAAAAATGCAACAAATAAATAAAATTATAAAAAATCGTTCTATTATTACTAATATAATTTCTATGATACTTATATTTATTCTGGAGTTTTTTATAAATGGTATTAAAAAACATATGCTAATACACTGAAGTGATATTAAAAGTCCCATTATTACTTTAGAAAAATAATAAATATCTTTTGGAAAATTTTTTATGGCTAATATATTACTAAAAATATTAAAACTAATTATATCACATATTAAATTATCATTAGGCAAATTAAATTTATGTATCACTATATATGTAATATTTCTAAATATCTCAATTATTAAAGGTAGTTTATAAATTATATTACATATAAAAAATATAAAAACTATAACTGGAAGTAAATCCATTAAAAAATATATAACATCATTTAAATAAGAAAAAGATAACTTCCATAAACTTTTATTATTTTTATTCTCATTATATTTTTTAAGAGCTGTCTTCATTTTATGACGTTTACAGTTTACATTTTTATGATTTGACTTAAAATAATAACTTTGTTTTTTCTTTTTTATAGGATAAATTCTACTTAAAATAAAATTACATATTATTAAGATAATTAACTCTATTATAATGAATTTAATTATACTAATATCAATCTTGTAACATAAATCTTTTGTCAAATTTAAAGATAAAATTGAAAAATTCAAAATAGTAACAACAGCTTCCTTTTCTCTTAATTTTCCATCTTTATATAATCTATAAGTTAGAAAAGCCCCACATATACTATTTACCAAAAAACACACCAAAAAAATCAAAAATACCTTTCCACTTACATTAAAGAGCTTATTCATAGTTCTATGGGTATATGCTTCTGTTATTTCTAATAAACCATAATTTAATAAAAAGGGCATAAACAAAGATGAAATAGGCAACAAAATAGTTAAATCAATCATTAGATCTCTTAGTATTACTATAAAATCATTATTCATAAATAATAATTCTTCTTTGCCAAATAAAATACTTACAAGCATTATAAAACTAAATATTTTCATTAAAATTTTAAATTTACTAATATTATCTGTTTTATAATTTATCAAATCTTTAAAAACAGATAATAAAACAAAAACTATGATACTTATATCTATCAAGGATGATATTCTATTTTCTATAAAATAAGATAAATGATATATGATAACTTCTTGTTGATTATTTATTTTTATAGGTATAAAAAATATGATAATTCCTATTACTGAAAATAAATATACCTTATCAATAGTATCTCTTTTTATATTTTCCATAATTTCACCTCTTCTTTATTTTTTACATAGACCTATAGGTTTCCTTTTTATTTAGTAAATTTTTAATTTTAATAATCTTTATTGTCATTGATTATATTTATATACAAAGGTATAATACTATAAACAGATAATTTATTTTCGAGGTGATAATTTGAATAAAATAGAAAATAAAAAAACAATACTAATATTAACTGCTCAATTTGGTGCTGGCCATATTAGTGCAGCAAAAGCTATAAAAGAATATATTCTACAAAAAGATGATAGTATAAATGTTGTAATTGAAAATTTTATAAGTGCAAGTGTTCCTCGTATAAATAAACCTATGGTTAAAATGTACGAAAGAAATACTAAATATGTACCTGGACTATATAATTACTACTATTATATAAAAAAATCCTTTGATTCAAAATTTGACATATCTTATAAGATATATATGCCTAAGCTAGCTGAGTACATAAAAAGTATAGACCCAGATTTAATTATTTCCACATTCCCATGTGCAGCTGCATGTATTAATGATTTTAATATAAAAAATCCACACAAAAAAATTCCTTCTATAACTGTTATTACAGATGTAGTTGATAGTTTAGAATGGATATTTAAAACTACAGATATGTATTTTGTTCCATCTCATGAAATAAAAAATAGATATGTTCAAAAAGGTATGGCGCCTGAAATATTTAGAGTTACAGGTGTACCTGTAAGTAGTAAATTTATTTGTGATAAGAAAATAAAAAGCGATAAACTAAAACTATTACTAATAGGTGGTGGTAGAGGTTTATTTGACTTTGATGAAAGTTTTATGCATTGGTTAGATGAGTATCTATATGAATATAAAAACGTATTAGATGTTACCATAGTTACTGGTAGTAACAAAAAGTTATATGAAAATTTAACAATTAAAAAGCCTCTTGAAAATATAGATGTAAAAGGATTTGTTACTAATATGTCTGATTTATTAAAGAACTATGACTTAATGCTCACTAAATCTGGTGGTGCCACCTTATTTGAAGCTATAAGTTCTAATACACCTATAATAGTAAAAAATCCAAAAGTAGGACAAGAAATAGAAAATGCCAAATTTATAAGAGATAAAGGCATAGGAATTTTATACGATACTGATGAAGATTTAAAAGAATTAATAAAAGACTTAGTAAATAAAAAATTAGATTCAAGACTTATTTTTATGGATAAAAATATAAGTGAATTTAAAAAAACAATACACCCAGATAAAATAGCAGACTATATTTTTCAATTACTTGAAAATAACTAAAATATAAAAAAATCATGTTTGTTTATTCAAACATGATTTTTAATGCTTTTATAAATAACTATTTAAAATAATGAAAATTTATAACTTTACCCTTCGTATTATTTTCATTACTTGAATTTTTATTACAACTATTAATATTTAATTTTTTAGATGTATATATAACTTTTGCTATTTTATATATTATTACTAATGCAAAGATTATACCTATAAAATTGCTTATGGAATTCAAAGAAGAATTATTTATCCCATTATTAATTAAAATATTGGCCACTCTTAAAAGAGATATAAGTATAAAGCTTGTTTCTACCATAGACGAAATTTTATTAATTTCATTCATGATAGATTTCTTTTTCATCAATCTAATTATAGATAAACTATTTTTGTTTAAAGATCTTAATATATCTCTTATTATAATTATACTTGCATCCTTATTAACTATTCTTAATGCTGGTATTATAAATGCTAAAAATAAGCATATGAAAGTATTATAAAAATATCTATTATCTGAATTTGAAGCAAAGAAGAAGTATATACTTACTATAGAAAATATAAATAATCCAGTAATATTTATTCGATTTTCTTTTATTTTAGTGAAAATTGAATAAATTATAACTAATGAACAAGAAATTTGAAGAGAAAGCTCTATGTTATTTATAAGAGTAGCATTAAAAAATATTATTGGTACTATAATATATATCAATATGTCTCTTAACAATCTTAGCCTCATAAAATCCCCCATTTCATAATATGCTAATTTTGTATTTATATTATTATTATATTAATATTATTTTCTATAAATTAATAATTAAATCCTTTTTATTAAACTATAAATTTTTAGTTTTTACTTACTCCATAAATAGGGTTGATTCTTTTATTATTTATTTTAACTTCAAAATGTACATGATTTCCTGTAGAATTTCCTGTAGAACCTACTTTTGAAATAACATCTCCTCTTTTTACTTCATCTCCTACCTTAACATTTATGCTGTTATTATGAGCATATAAAGTTTTTTTGCTATCAAAGTGATCAATTTCAACTACATTTCCATATCCTTTTTTATATCCAGCAAATACTACTATTCCATCATCACTGGCTAAGACATTGGTATTTTTAGGCGCTGGTATGTCTATACCATTATGAAAACTAAGTTTCTTCGTTATGGGATGTGTTCTATATCCATAGCCGGAACTTACATATGAATACTTTTCAAGGGGCCATATCCCCTTTATGTAAGATGAATTGCTATTTTCTAAAGCTACATTATCTGTCCTTGTATTCTCATTTTTACAATTTTCTTTTACTATAACAGATATGAATTCATTTTTTGTATTTATAGTACATTGACCATAGGAAAAATTATTGTAAAAGTTAAATGTAAAGCTTATTAATAAAGTAATATTGATTATCAATATTTTAAAAAGTTTATTCATTTTTTACCTCCCTTTTTTATAGATATTATTATTAACCAAGTTTATTTTTTTATAATTCTATCTGTAATTTTCCTTCTTATTAAATAAAATATATCAAGGGGGGTAAAAGGGGTGAATTTTTTATGATTCTTAATTATAAAAACATATTATTTTTAGGTATATTATTATTTTCAATTTTATACTCTTTACTTTATATTTTAAGAGATATTTATTTTGCAACTCAAAATTTCCAGATAAAAAAATATATAAA
>USRS01000080.1 GCA_900557165.1 uncultured Clostridium sp. | reverse complement strand
TAATGCAGGAAAAACCGTAACGGTTTCTTCTGCATTTAATGATACTCTCAACAAATCTGCACACAGTCTTACAATTTGTTTGAACTGTGTGCAGATTTGTGTTAGAATAGACTTGAATTATGACAGCGGATGAGGAAAAAGGCGAATGCGCACGCTTGATCGGTTATCGCGCGCAGTTAATTTTAGAAAAGAAAAGGATGTTATATTAAATGATCCGGATATTGCTTTGTGGTGCAAACGGCAAAATGGGCCATGTGATTGCGTCCTGTGTGGCGGAACGCGGCAACATGGAAATTGTCGCAGGAATCGATCTGAATACACAGACGTACGGCGCTTTTCCGATTTACAGAGACTTTGATTCCTGTGATAAAGAGGCGGATGTGATTATTGATTTTTCACATCCAAACAATCTTGATGATATTTTAGCTTACGCTAAAAAGAATAAAACAAAAGTTGTTTTTGCAACAACTGGTTTTTCTAAGAAAGAATTAGATAAGATTGAAGAAGCTTCTAAAGAAATTGCTATCTTCCAATCTTATAATACAAGCTTTGGAATTCAAATGGTGACAAAAATTTTAAGACAAGTTGCTAAAGAATTCTATGATAATGGTTATGATATTGAAATCTTAGAAAAACATCATAATAAAAAATTAGATGCTCCTAGTGGTACAGCCGTTATGATAGCAAATGGTGTTAAGGAAGTACTTCCTGATAGTGAATATGTTTATGGAAGACATGGTCGCTCTGACAAAAGAAATTCCAACGAAATTGGAATCCATGCTGTAAGATGTGGAACAATTGTTGGAGAACATACTACTATTTTTGCTGGTCATGATGAAGTAGTAGAAATAAAACACACAGCTCAATCTAAAGATATTTTTGCTAAAGGCTCTATTGAAGCTGCAAAATTCTTAGTTAAACAAGAGGCTGGTTATTATAATATGAACAATATGTTAGGCTAAAATTTAGACAAATTTGGAGGAGAACAATGATTAACTTAAATGATGCTTATGAATTAGCAAAATATATAAAAGATGCAAAAAAACAAACACCTGTTAAAGTTTATATTTCAGGTAATTTAAAAATAGAAAAAAATGATAAATATAAAGTATTTGGCCAAGAAGGTTCTTATATTTTAATAGGAGATTATAAAACTATCATGGATGATATAGATACACTTAAGTCTTCTATAGATGATATCCATGTGGAATATGATCGCAGAAATTCTGCTATTCCTCTTTATAATTTCTTACATGCAGAAGCTAGAATTGAGCCAGGTGCATTAATAAGAGATATGGTTACCATCGAAAAAAATGCCGTTGTAATGATGGGTGCTGTTATAAACATTGGTGCCGTTGTTGGAGAAGGCTCTATGGTAGATATGAATGCTGTCATAGGAGCTAGAGGTATACTTGGTAAAAATGTTCATCTAGGTGCTTGTTCTGTAGTTGCTGGTGTTCTTGAGCCACCTTCTGCAACTCCTGTTATTATAGAGGATGATGTACTAATTGGTGCAAACTCTGTAATCCTTGAGGGGGTAAGAGTTGGCAAAGGCTCTGTTGTTGCTGCTGGTTCTGTTGTTACAAAAGATGTACCTGCAGGTGTTGTAGTCGCTGGTTCTCCTGCAAAAGTAATAAAGAAAAAAGATGAAAAAACTGCTGACAAAACAAAGGTAATGGAAGATTTAAGAAAATTAGATTAAAAAATAAACCTCAGGTTATTATTTTAATAAAAACCTGAGGTTGTATTTTATTTTATAAAGTTTACTAATAGTGGTACTATAATTACTGTCATTACTCCTGATATTCCTATAGATAAAGAAGACATTGCACCCTCTACTTCACCCATTTCTAAAGCTTTACTTGTTCCTAGAGCATGAGCAGATGTTCCAATTGCAATTCCCTTAGCTACTGGATGCTTAACTTTTCCTACCTTTAAAAGTTGTTCTGCAAATATGTTTCCAAATATACCTGTTACTATTATACATACAACTGTTATTGATTCTACTCCTCCCAGTTGATTTACAAGAGATATTCCCATAGGAGTTGTTATAGATTTTGGAATCATAGAATAAATTATTTCATTACTTGTTGATGTTAATTTTCCTACTAAAACAACTATTACAAATGAAGTTACTACCCCACCTAAAATTCCCACTAAAATTTCTTTAAAATGTTTTTTTAGTAAATCAAATTGTCTATACAATGGAACAGCAAGTACTATTGTTACTGGCCCTAACATAAAGTTTATTACATCTGCACCAATTTTAAAATTTTCATATGGTATTTTAGTAATTTTTAAAAATAGTATGATTAAAATTATACTTATTAATAAATTATTAAATATTGGTTTTTGTGTTTTTTTCTGAATGTATAGACTTATGTTATAAAAAACTAAAATTGTTAGTAGTCCAAATAATTGAGTATTTAATATTTTATCCATCTAGTCTACCTTCCTTTATGCTGATTTTTCTTCGTCATCACCATAATCTGATGATTTGTCATTTTTATTAATCATAACTTCCACAATTTTTCCTGTTACAATCATTATTACAACTGTTGCAATAGTTCCACTTAATAATAAAACTAGCATGTTTTCTGTTATTAATCCTAGTGAATTTATAAGTGATACACCTGCTGGCACAAAAAATATAGCCATATTTCCTAATAAGAAATCTGCCACGTCTTTTATAGTTTCTTCTTTCATTATTTTAAATTGAAGTAATAAGAATAGTATTATCATTCCTATTATAGTTCCCGGCATGGTAATAATATTACTTATTAAAGAGCTAATAAGTTCTCCTACTGCCCATATCCCAAGTATGATTCCTAATTGATTAAATATTATCATGTCACACCCTCTTCTTTTGTATTTGTATAATTAAAATTATACAATAAAATGTTTTATTAATAAATGATACCTTTTTATATATAAACAAAAAAGCAGCAATTAAAAATTACTGCTGATTTTTCTACATCATTATCTCATGTATATTGTTAATATCTAAGTTTTTATCAGATATTAATGTTTCTATTTTTTCTCTATCTTCTTTATTACAAAGCCATGATAAACCACATCCGGCAGAAATTTGTCTAGGAACTGGAATTAATCTTCCTGGTATATTTTCACTTTTACAAGCTTTTTCCATTGCCATAGCTCCCGTTGTTGTATTAAATGTAACTATTAATCTTAATTGTTTTTCTCTCATCTTTTTCCTTCCTTTAGAATCTAACTAATTAGTTTAGTCAGATTTTATTTTAATAATTTGAAGCAATCTCCTTAACTGCCTCTATAGCTATGTCGATTTCCTCTTCTGTGTTGTAATGTGAGAAAGAAAATCTAACTGCACCTTGTTCTACAGTATTCATTGCTTTATGCATAAGTGGGGCACAATGTGCTCCTGGTCTAGTTGATATATTGTAGTATAAACTTAACTCATCAGAAAATACTGCTGAGTCAATATCTCCTACGTTAAAAGCTACTATAGCAGCCCTTTTATTTTCAAAGTTTCCGTATATCTTAATATCTTTTATATCTTTTATTCCATTATAAAATCTAAACATTAACTCTTCTTCTTTTTGTTGTATATTATGTATACCTTCTTCATTTAAATAATTTAATGCTGCATTAAGACCTGCTATGGCATGTCCATTTAAAGTTCCAGCTTCTAAATGAGTTGGCATCTCTGTAGGTTGAGTTTTAGAAAATGTATTTACACCACTTCCGCCAGATTTTAGTGGTCTAATATTTATCCCTTCTCTAACACAAAGCCCTCCTATTCCTTGAGGACCTAAAAGACCTTTATGACCTGTGAAACAAAGAACATCAATATTCATCTCTTGCATATCAATATCAAATACTCCTGCACTTTGAGAAGCATCTACTATAAAAATTAAGTTGTGTTTCTTAGCTATTGAGCCTATTTTCTTTATATCTAATACATTTCCAACTAAATTTGATGCATGAGTACAAACTATAACTTTTGTGTTATTTTTTATTAATTTTTCAAAATCATTATAATCAAGGTTTCCATTTTCATCACAATTTACTATGGATAATTCCATTCCCTTATCTTGTAATTCGTATAATGGACGAAGTACTGAGTTATGTTCTAGTGATGTTGTTATAGCATGATCATTTGAGTTTAATATACCTTTTATAGCCGTATTTAAACTTTCAGTTGAATTACATGTAAATGCTACTCTTGATGGATTTTGCAAATTAAATAAATCAGATATCTTTTCTCTTGTATCATAAATCATTCTAGATGCATCTAAAGATGCTTCATTTGCTCCACGACCTGCATTTCCCATATTAGTCATTGCTGCAACTACTGCATCTATAACACATTGTGGCTTTTTCATTGTTGTAGCTGCATTATCTAAATATATCATATTATCACTTCTTTCTTTTAATTTCCATTATGAGCTAGTTCATATTCTACATTCGAAGATTCTTTTTCAAAAAAATCTTTCATAAATTTTATAAATTTAAGAGCACATTTTGGCATATACATATCTTTATTTCTTACTATATATAAATTTCTGTACATATTTCCTTCTTCAAAATCAAATACTAAAACTTTATTATCTTTTGCAAAATCTTGTACTGCCAAATTCGACATTATAGATATACCCATCTTATTTTGTACTGATCTTTTTATCGCTTCTGTAGAATTTAATATTGCTATTATATTTAAATCACTTATTCCTAATTTTTGAGATTTTAAAAATTCTTTTATTTCTTTTCTTGTTCCTGAACCTTCTTCTCTCATAATGATTGGTTCTTTTAACAAATCTTTTATATGAAAACCGTCTTCTTTCATTTTTAAATATTTTTTACTTATTGGTGTTATCAAAACAAGCTTATCTTTATAAAAAGGTTCAAATATTAAGTATGAATTTTCTGTTTTTGTTCCAACTAAACCTAATTCTACTTCTTTATTTATTATTTTGTCTATAACTTTGCCTGAGTCTCCTGGTTCTATTTTAAACTCAGTTTTATTTTTTCTTATATATTTTGGTAAAATTTCTGGAAGTATATATTGTTCTGGAATACTTGATGCTCCTATAATTAATAGATTATCTTCCTCTCCATTAACATGAAATTCTTCTAAAATTGATTTTTGAAGTCTCAAAATTTGTTTTGCATACGTATATAATTTTTTGCCATCTCCTGTTGGATATACATCCTTAGTAGTTCTTATAAGCAGTTGAGAATTCAACTCTTTTTCTAATAAAGATATATGTGATGAAATTGTTGGCTGAGTTAAATATAATTTTTGTGCTGCTTGTGAAAAACTTCTACTTTCTATAATTAATACAAATGATTCTAACTGTTTTAAATTCATCTTAGTATCCCACCCTTTCACTTTCTGTACCGTTTTTTCTTGTTATTTTTTTGTTATCAAAATATTCAAGCATTGGTTTGGCACTCTTTCGTGATGTATTTAGGGCATCTCTAAGCTCACTAATAGTTATTAAATTGTCTTCTTGTAGTTTTTTTACTACTATTTTTTCTACATCATCCATCAATGATTTTAATGTATACATTTCATCATTTATTTTCACTATTATTTCTTTGTCTATTAAAACATTTAGTATATCTCTTACCGTATTTTCTTCTTGTGCAAAATTTATTTCACTTAGTCTTACAAAATCATACATTGCTTTTTTATATGTATTTGTTAAAACTTTCTTCACGCTTTGGAAAGTATTATCTTCATTTATTTCAAAATTACTTAAACTTAAGTACTCTTTGTATTTTTTTATTTCATTTTCACAGATAAATTTATATATTATCTGATCAAAAACATTTTGTTTTATTTGTGGATATAATTTTGTTTTTAGCAGTGATTTTCCCATACCAAATTTATATGGGTTTTCTTTATGGAAAGTTTTTAGTAAATCTAGTGTTTCCCTTTTTAATCTCATTTCTTCACTACTATGATATATATAAACATCTTTTTTCATTTCATATGTATAAATTAAATTGTTATCTTTTAATTCATCTATACTTTCATTTACTTCTTCTAAAGATAATCCTGTAAGTTTTGATATTTCTTTTATTGTTATCATTTCTGGATGTTTCTTTATAAGTAACTCAATTATATCTGTATGAGAGCCTTCTTCTTTTCTTTTAATTTCCTCCAATTGTTCTTCATTAAAAGGAGTTTTTTTTGTAGGATTTGCATCTAGTATTACTCCTCCACCGATAGTTTCTAGTGGTGAATAAAATCTAACTATAAATTTGTCACCTCTTTTAAAAGCAACTTTTTCTTCCAGTCTTAATTGGACATAACAACTCTCTCCTGGTCCCACTTCTTCCACATCAAGTAAAACAGCCCTACATAAAACTTCACTTGTTCCACTAAATAAATGTAATCTACATCTATTTTGCAAAATTCTATTGCTTGATTCTAATATATTTAATTTTACATCAAGCATCATTGTATTTTCTAAAGAATTAGGTGGTGCTAAAACATATCCTCTTTTAATTTCATCTTTTCTAAGATTTGAAATATTTATGGCACTTCTTTGACCCGCAAAACATTCTTTTACATCTTTACCATGTACTTGGATACTTCTTATTTTAGCGCGTTTATTTGTTGGATATAATTCTAGTTCATCATCTTTTTTTATACTTCCTGATATTAAGGTTCCTGTTATTATTGTTCCAAACCCTGATATACTAAAACATCTATCTATGGGAAGTCTTGATATTGTATTTATATCTTTTGTCACAACTTCATCTTTTGTCATATGAACTATTTCTTTTATTAAGTCGTCAATGCCTTCACCAGTTATTGCTGATACTTCCACAATATTGGCATTTTCAAAAGCTGAACCTTTTAGTTCTTCTTTTATTTCTTCTTTAACAAGGTCCTTCCATTCATCATCAACTAAGTCACATTTATTTAAAACTACAATAGTTTTTTCTATGCCAAGCTGTGTCATTATATCTACATGTTCACGTGTTTGAGGCATCATTCCTTCATCTGCTGCCACAACAAGCATCACCAAATCCATACCAATAACTCCAGCTAACATATTATTTATAAATTTTTCATGACCTGGAACATCTATTATGCCTGCCCTATCACCTGAAGGCAAATCAAAATAAGTAAAACCTAAATCAATAGTAATTCCCCTTCTTTTTTCTTCTTCCCATCTATCTGTTTCTTTTCCCGTCAACGCTTTAATCAAAGCAGTTTTTCCATGATCTATATGCCCTGCTGTTCCTATTATAATATTTTTCATCTTATGACTCCCTCATTGCTTATTTGCTGAAATTTATTTTAAAATATTTATAATTTTTTCAGCTAATATTTCAATTTCATCTTCTAATATACATCTCATATCTATTATTAATTTATCATCTGATATTCTTGCTACTACAGGATTTTCATTTAATCTTAGTTGTTCTTCTAAACTTGTTGTGGAGATATTTTTAGGCACTATACTTATACATTTACTTTTTATCTTCTCAGTTGGTAAAGAGCCTCCTCCTATTTGTGATAAGGTATCTTCCACTTTTATATCAGCAGCATCTTTTAAATTACTTAATTTTTCATATAATTTTTTTGCACTTTCTTCAATTTCTTTTATGTCTTTTGTAATTAATGAAAGTACAGGTATGTTTTTTATGGCATTTTCTTCATTTAAGTATTCATGGAAAATCATTTCCAAAACTGTTGCTGTAAATTTATCTATTCTAAAGGCCCTTGTTAAAGGATTTTTTTTCATCTTATCAATATATTTTTTCTTTCCTACAATAATCCCAGCTTGAGGACCTCCTAAAAGCTTATCTCCAGAAAATGAAACTACATCTACTCCAGCTTTTATGGAATCTTGCACAGTTGGTTCATATTTTAGTCCATATTTACTAAGATCAATTAAAACACCACTTCCTATATCTTCTATAATAGGTATGTCTTTTTCTTTTGATAATTTAGAAAGTTCTTCTAATGATACACTTTCTGTAAAGCCTAGAATTTTAAAATTACTTGTATGTACCTTTAAAAGAGCTCCTGTATTTTCTGTTATTGCATCACTATAGTCTTCTAAATGAGTTTTATTTGTTGTTCCCACTTCTACCAAGTGTGCATTAGAACTTTTCATAACATCAGGTATTCTAAATTTTCCGCCAATTTCTACTAGCTCTCCTCTAGAAACTATAACTTCCTTTTCTTTAGCCATAGATGATAAAACAAGCATTACAGCTGCTGCATTATTATTAACTGCCATAGCTGCTTCTGCCCCAGTAATTTTGCATATTAGTTTTTCAAAATGAGAATATCTCTCTCCCCTTTTTCCTTCTTCTAGGTTATACTCTAAGTTTGAATAATTCGTTACTACTTCACTTAAGTAATTTGCATGTTTTTTTGAAATAATTGCTCTTCCTAAGTTCGTATGAAGAATTGTTCCACTTCCATTTATAACCTTTCTTAAATTATATGAATATATTTTTTCTGTACTTTTTGTGATATTTTCAACTAATTGACTTGTTTTTTCTTCAGTTAAAGATATATCATCATTTTCTTTTATAAAAGTTCTTAATTTGTTTATTTCTTCTCTTATAATATCTACAATGACATCTCTATGATATTTTTCTATTAATTTCACAATTTGAGGATTTTCTAAAAGCACATCAACTTTTGGAATATTTCTATATAATATATTTTTATTCATATTTTCTCCCTCTTTTTTAAGGCTTTATAAAAATTCCATAAAACACTATTCCCCATTATTTTATGAATTTTTAAGTATTATACTTTTTTCTTGCTTTTCAATTACTTTGCCTATTACAGCTACTTTAGTCTCCATATTTTTATTTGTAAAGTCTTTCATAATATTTTCAACTTTACTTTCTGGTAATGTAATTAAAAGTCCTCCTGAAGTTTGAGGATCATACAGAGCATCTATAAAATACTCTTGTATATTTTCACTATATACATCATTTTCAATATAATTTTTATTGTTATATGTTCCAGCTGGTACTAATCCCATTTTAGCCATATATAATGCACCATCTATATATGGAACTTTATGTACATCTATTTCGAAAGTAACTTGAGAGCTAGATGCCATTTCCATGGCATGACCTATTAGTCCAAATCCTGTTATATCTGTACACGCACTTATATCATAGTTTTCAATAACTTCTTTTGCTTTTTTATTTAAGGAAGTCATTACTGTTACAACTTCATCTATTTGAGATTTTTCAGCCATTTCAGCTTTTATTGCAGTATTTATAAGCCCACTTCCTATTTGTTTTGTAAGTATGATTATATCTCCTGGTTTTGAACCATAATTTTTAAATATTTTATTAGGATTTACAAAACCTGTAACACTAAGTCCGTACTTTGGTTCATCATCTTGTATAGAATGACCTCCTGCAAGTATTGCACCTGCTTCTAAAACTTTTGATGCACCACCTTCTAATATTCTTCCAAGAATTTTAGGGTCTAAACAATTTGGAAATCCCACTATATTTAAAGCTGTTTTAGGTTCTCCTCCCATGGCATACACATCACTTAAAGAGTTTGCCGCTGCTATTTGTCCAAATAAATATGGGTCATCTACAATAGGTGTGAAAAAATCTAATGTTTGAATTAATGCTAAGTCATCACTTACTTTATAAATTGCAGCATCATCACTTGTTTCAACTCCCACTAATAGATTTTCATCATGAAACTTTGGTAAATTGCCCAAAACTTGAGCAAGGGTCCCAGGACCTATTTTTGCGGCTCAACCAGCAGTTTTTGTCATATGAGTTAATTTTATATCTTCAGTCATCATTTTTCCTTCTCTTTTCTTTCATAGTATCTTTTATATCTATTTACATTACTTTAGTTAATTTTACTTATAGAATTATTTTATAACAAATCATTCTCTTTGCACACCTTAATATAACTTTTATCCGATTATGTTCTCTTTTTCATCAGAAAAGTTTTGTTGCATAATATAATTTTGTAATAAGAGAAAAATTTATTATTTTGTTTTTAAATTCTATCACTAATAGCATAAGCTAATTGTTATACAAAAAGAGACTGATATTTCAATCAGTCCCTTACTATAACTTTTTTAATTCTATATATTTTATGATTTATAATCAGATTGTTTTATTTCCATAACATAACTTAAAACATTGTCACCATCTTTAAAATGAAGAGTTTTTTTAGTTGCCTTCTTGTCAATATTTTTGCAGTTTTTTAATGAATAAGTATTGTATGGAGCAATTTCATTACAAAGTTTATTTTCCATGTTTTGTAACACATCACCTGAGTGTTTACCTTCTACTTCATAAGTTGCAAGTTCCTTACCATAAAGTTCTTTAAAACTAATTATACATTTCATTTCTACTCCTCCTTATTGAACAATTTATATATAAGTTCAATAAAAAAGTAAAAAACCCTTTATTTCAACAATTTATATAAAATTAAATTTTAAGTTAATACATTTTCTTTTATATTTTTTATTATTAAATCTGCAGCTTCTTCTAAATTTAAATATTTATCTATGTTAATATCCAGTTTTTCAAAAGTATAATAAATAATTCTTAGTCCCATCATCGTATATATGGCTGTATTTATTTCTTTATAATTATCTTTTTGTAATTTTTCTTCAAAGTTATATGTGTTTTTTATAATTAAATATTCCAATTCAAAATATTCATCATCAAAACTATTTAAAACATATAAATACAAGCTTTTTGAAAATCTTCTTAAATATTCTACTCCTTTTGGGCAGTAGCATAAAAATTTTATAATATCTTTGTTTTCAAGATGATTTTTATAATTAACTATGTTTGATCTATTTTTTACAGATTTAACTTCAATTGCTTTATCCAAAGATAAAATTAAAGATGAGTTATATTTAAATTTTTTCAGTGTAGAGTTTACTTCTAATATATTTGCATATCCTTCATTTACAGCATAAATATGATTTGATAAAGAATTTATTTTAGATTTATCTATAATTAAACTGTTACTTTCTTTTAAGAAAATAGGTAGATAAGTTTCATTGAAAAATTTAATTAATGCCAATTGAGATGTTTCATTTAATGTTATAACTTGCTTTGTATTGTTAAATAAAAGATTTAAAATTGTCATAATTTCATTTTCATTTATAATTTGCAATATAGGTAAATTATTTAAACTAGATTTTCTAGCAAAGTAATTTAACATATTTGCAACACCTAAGCCTAATGTATTATAAACATTTATTTTTGAACTAAAATTAAATAAATAATAACTTAATTCCTTTGCTTCTATTTTATTCAACTCATTTATATTCGTAAAATCTATATTATAAATTGAATTTGTCGCTCTTTGTTTTATATCAAAATCATTATTTGATTTTAGCGTTCCTTTATTTGTTACAAGAATATTTTCATTGTCTAGATTTATAATTCCTGATTTATTGTGAATTAAAATTTCATCTTTTATAAAGTAATTTATAATATGTTCTTGAATTTTAATCAAATCATTCATATCTCCATAAAATATATAATCAAACCCTAAATATTTTCTAAAAACACTCACATCACTAAAGCATTGATTTGCATCTGCTTTAATTACTGCACTTCTTCCTTGATTTGATAAAAGATTTAATTTTATAGTTTGCTCATAATTATCTTTGTTTCTATAAAGAATAACATCTAAAATTTTAAAATTAGTTAAATATACTTTACTTTCTTTAATCTCTTCATTTTCTATTTTACTTATAATTTTATAAATTCCATTTTCGTCTTGTTGCAGTTTACTTTTATCTAAAATATCTAAAGATGATTTTAAAACTTTTATTAAGTCTTCTTTCGTTTTGCCAAATTCTAGCCAATCTGTTACATCTTTGTTTTTTCCATCTCCAATTTTATTTATGTCAGGTAAATTTAATATTTTTAAATTTTTACAAACTTTTTTTAATTTTTCAACTACAAAGTTTTTAAATTCTTCGCCTGCTTTTCCACTATCACTTAAAACTGCTACTTTTGCATTTTTCAAATCCATATCATAGGATTTTTCCCATTTTTTTGTATAAATGCAGCATTATCTTTTTCCACTAAATTACGGATTAATTTTGAAGATTGCCCACGGTTGAACTCACCAATATTCAAATGTTCCATAGGCGTTTTTCTTTTCATTTCGCTCAACTGCAGCTCCTCCATTTCCATATAGTCTTACACTTCATATTTTAGCATATTTAAGTTGTAATTACAAGCCCTATTACAAAATATTTTCTATGTCTTTTTGGCATTGTAAATGTAATTACTTTTACAATGCCAAAAAGACATACAGGCTTCTATTCCGCCTTTCGGTGTATACCTCGGAATCGCATACTCATCC
>USRS01000079.1 GCA_900557165.1 uncultured Clostridium sp. | reverse complement strand
TCATAGGATTTTTCCCATTTTTTTGTATAAATTGTTGTAGCTGTTAAATTTAATAATTTTAATGTTTCTACATCCTTTTCACCTTCTACAAAGAAAATCCAATTATCTTTCGATATACTTTTTTTAACTTGTTCTAAATTAAAAAGAACTTTTTCACTGTTCTCAAAATCTTTGCTATTTCCATATTTATATCCATTTTCTGTTTCAATTAAAGTTTTTGTTATAAAATGCTTTTTATTAAATTGATTTTTATATTTACTTTTACAATAAAGAGGTTTTGAATTTAAATCAAAGTATACGTATATATTTTCTAAATTATATACTTCATTGTTTTTTGTAAAGACTGCATTATTCTTTTTCACAAAATTTATAAAACTATTTAATTTGTTATCACTATTATTTTTTATACTATAATTTAATTCTATCCCCAATATTTCATAAGCTTTTTTTAAGGCTTTTACATTATCTATTTTTTCCATTTCACAAATAAAATTAATAATATCGCCTTTTGCTCCACACCCAAAACAATTGTAAAGAGCTTTTCCTCCCTTATTTGTCAGCCTCATACTCGGATTTTTATCATTGTGGAATACACAATTTGTAAAAAATCCAGAATTATCTTTTTTAAAATTAATATTATAATGTTGCATAACTACTATTAAAGAATTTAATGAGCCTATTGCTTCCACAGAATTTTTGAATGTATTTTTATTCTCCATAAAATATACCTCCAAGTTGAGTATAGTCTATATATTTTTACGATAAAATATTATAGCATAAAAAACTGATGTGCATAAATCTCATCAGTTCTTTAACCTATATTAAAATACTAAACTCTAGCCAAATACTCATAAGGTAATGGAACAATCTTACCTGGAATTTGTATATCATGTAGTTGAATTAAAGTATCTTTTACTATATTGTATTGCATTTCTCTATTATTTGGTTCACCTGCATTAGCGCCCATTGGAACACGAGGAGCAACTGCTCTAGGAGTTCCAGTTTGTCTAACTACTGGCGGAAGAGCCGCTATTATTATTGTTGGTATGCCAGCTTCTTCTATTGCCCTATGCACCAAAACTGCAGAGCGATGACAAGTACCTCATCCAGCTGTTAATAAAACACCATCTACGCCCTCTTCTTTTAAAATTCTAGCTATCTTAGGACCTGTTTCTTCTTTGAATTTTTGTTGGTTTCCACCACCACCCATAAATCCTATCTATATTTTTCTTTACGCTTTTTAGACATTGGAAGAGAAGTTTCATTTTTTACTAGTTCAATTGGTTTTCCTGTAACATTTGATATTAATTCTATATTAGTGTCTTTTACATTTGGATTCCATTTTTTTCTGGCTTTGCAACTGATTCTCCTGCTATTTCTGCTTTTAACATATCTAATGCTCTTATAGCATCTTCATGGCATAAGGTGTTACATCCTAATACCTCATTTTCTATACCTGCTTCTGATTTATTGTTATCTACCATATGAGTCATATATTTGTTTCCTACAACTAAATCTCCTTGAACGGCACAAAAACTCATTCCTACCACCGGTATTCCTCTCATACCTATTTGCTCTATATGTGATGTAAAATCTATATAATTATTACCAAAACCTTCAGTAGTGACAAAAGCTCCATCAACATCTAATGCTTCTATTATCATACCTACTCTTTTTGATACGTAGAATTTTTCAGAGTTTATTTGAGGAGAACCTACTAATAATACACCACATAAATCTACTTCTTCATCATGAAGGACTTCAAGTACTAATGGTTCTCTCCAATAATGTCTAGACATTTCTTTTGATGCAGGACCTATACAAGTTAGCGCATGTATACATCCATCTAATAATTCTAGTGGTGATACCATAATTGGTACATTTCCCAAATCAACATTTGGCTTTGCACCTAATACACCAACTGGTTCTATTGGAAGTATTAAGTTATCATGCATTGCACCTTGGCCCATGATTTCTTTTACTATTACAACTTTTTTCTTATCTGGTCTTCTTACTTGTTCAAAAGTTTCAGTATCTACTACTAACTCATCTTCAACTTTTTTAAGAGCCTCTCTTATTTCTTGAGTTATAAAATCAGTTGCACAGTGAACTGCAAAAGGTCCTGGTCTTTCCATATTAGTATGTTCTTTTACTATCACTTCAGTTTTAATGAATATTTCACCTTTTTCAGGACAACCCGGTCTTCCCCACATTATATTTTCTTCTAATATACCTTCTGATGAACCAAATTCTCCTATTTGTACACCATTAGTATCAGTCCCTGTTACCATCATTACAACACCGTCTAAAACTCTAGTTGTTCCGCTTCCTAACTCATCTTCACCTTCTTTAGTAGCTATTGGCTGCACATCCATTATTGTTTCTGAGTAAGTATTGTATTTGTCTGGAGTTATTATATCTATTTTTAAGCTATTTACGAGATTTTGACTTTCAATAGCTTCACTTTCTATTCCTTCTCTTATATATAAAACAGTTCCCTCTATTTTAGTTTCAGGCCCTCTTTTAACTGCAGTTATTTTATAGTGCTTTCTAGTTAAACTTCTCACTACTTTAGCCTCTTTTATAACTTCTTTTGCATGAGATAAAGTCTTTTCATTTACTGGAACTACTTGAGCTTGTGTATTTAAAGAAAGACCTCCAATTGGTATTTCTATATTAATATCTTTTCCTTCTCCTATATGAATTTTTAATTTTCCACCTTGAATAGTACTAGTTTCAACTTGTGTTTGTTTTTCTACATCCTCTTTATTTTCAACTACACCATCTATAACATCTAAAGTGACAGGAGTTAAAGCGTCACAAGTTTTAGTTAATTTTACACCTAATATTTGACCTATAGTTAAGCAGCCTTCTAAATTTAAAAGACCAGAGTCCACTAACTCATCAAATATCTCTGGATCTTCTAAGTTAGCAGGTCCTATAACTGTTCCTTCTTCTGCTCTACAGCAAAGCACTGCAGGGTCATTAGCATGTTGTTTAGCAGTATCAGCAGTTATTGACATAAGCTTCCCCCCTTATAATAAAATCTTTTTATAATTTATATCAAAGAAATTATTTTTTAATCATATTTAATATTAATCCACAATAAATTCTATATTAATGTCTTTTCCGTTTTTAAGACTTATAACTATGTTATTTTCATTTAAAAATGATTGTAACTCTTCTTTTAAACTTAATGTATTAATTTCTTCAAATCTTTCGTTAATTTGAGGTACATGTTTTGACGTAGTCATATATCTTATAACATCCTTTCCTACAGTTTGAAGTACATGATCTGTCTGATGATGTACTTCTAAATTCATTTTAGAAGCGGATGCCATAACTGTATTTGAACAATCAGTACAATTTCCTATGAGTATGTGTTTTGCTCCAGCTTTTTTAATATTCATAACATTAAGCGCTTGACCTGGACAATTTCCTGGATTTTCACATTTTAAATCATTTTTTACTTCTATTGCTTGCTTACATTTTTGAACACAAATAACTTCAGCATTCATTTTGTGAGCTATATCTTTCATTCTTTCTTCATCACCACCACAAGCACATACTAAAAGTCCCATTTTTTCACCTTGCAAATCTTCAAATGGTTTAGTGACTATTATTCCACCTGTAGTTTTAGCTATTGGAGTATCTAAATCACAGGCTTTACCAGTAAATGGTCCACCCATGATTATTTCTCCATAATCACCATCTATTCCTCCAGCCATATTTATCAATTCTTTAACTGATGTACCTATTGGAACATTCATAAATACTTGTGGGTCAGTTCCTTTATTTAATTTTCCCACAACTGTAATATTTTTAGAAAAACACGGTTTCCTAAAATCTATGGCCTCAGCAATTCTAAGAAGAGTTTCCACATTAATAACTATAGCATCAGCTACAGATGGTAACTCTGTAGGTTTAAGTAATATTCCTAAAACTTCTCTAACAATTGCCCTTTCTTCTCCCATTGGATATATGTCAGCAAGTAAATGTATGTCTAATGAATTATCATCTTTACAACCTTCAACTAAAGCATCTATAGCTTTTTCATTTTTAGCTTTTATGGCAAATATACCTTTTTGAGCACCACAGATTTCCATAACATACTTAAGGCCTCTTATAGTCATATCTGTTTTTTCTATTATTTGATCTATATTATGATGAAGCAATGGTTCACATTCTGCAGCATTTACTAAAATATACTTTACTTTTGTTCCTAATTTTACTGATGTTGGAAAACCAGCTCCACCCATACCCACTATACCAGCATCTTTTATAAGCTGAAATTTATCTTCTCCTTCTAGCTTAATAAATTCCTCTGCTTGATTTTCATCTTTTTTTATAATAATGGCATCTTTAGTTATTTCCTTAACTTCTCCATAGACACTTGAAAATATGTTAGCACCAAGACCTGTTGGTTTAGCTATTAAAGAGCCTTTTTTTACTTTATCTCCTACATTAACAACAGCCTGACATAAAGTCCCAACATGTTGTTGCAGCAATATCTTCTGTAGTCCCATTAAGTTACCTCCTTAAGAATATAAAAAAATATATGTAAATCTAAATTTCTTTATTACTTAAAAATATTACTAATATAAACGTTCATCATAAAATTCTTATTCTTCGCGCCATCTCACCTCAGAAAACCTTTTCATACGTAGATAAAAAAATTTATATTTAATTTTACTGGCGGGAGTATGTGGGAATCGAACCCACCTAGGACGCTACTAACGCCCCACACTGGTTTTGAAGACCAGGAGGCACACCAGTTACCTATCTACCCCCATTTTTTAATTCTTAAATTATTACAGCATCATTATAATAAAAAATTATAAATTAACCCAAGATATAGACAGAATTTATAATCTTTGTTCAACATATGATTATTATAGCAATAAAATTTATCAACGGCAACAAAGTAATATCTAAGTAAAATCTATTTTATAATAAAATAAATTTTTCAATGAGAGAGTATAATAAATAAAAATTTTCCTATACTAAAAAAGGTGTTACTATTAATAACACCTTTTTATATTACATATTTTTAAAGTATTCTATTCCCATAGCTTCTCTTACTTCACTTAAAGTTTGAGCTGCTACTTTTCTAGCATTTTGGCTACCTTTCATTAATACTTCATATAAATATTCTTTATTTTCTTCTAATTCTTTTCTTCTTGCTCTTATTGGAGCTAATTCTTCTTCTAAAACTTTGATTAATAATCTCTTAAGCTTCACATCTCCAAGTCCACCTCTTCTATAGTGGTCTTTTAATTCTTCTAAATGCTCTTTATCTTTGTAGAAAGCATCTAAGTAAGTAAATACTGTGTTATTTTCAACATTCCCTGGATCTTCTACTCTTATGTGATTAGGGTCTGTGTACATACTCATAACTTTTTTCTTAACTGTTTCTTCATCATCACTTAAGTAAATTGCATTTCCTAAAGATTTACTCATTTTAGCTTTACCATCTATTCCTGGCATTCTTCCTTCTATACCTTCTGGATACATTCCTTCTGGCTCAACTAAAACATCTCCATACGTGTGATTGAAGCTTCTTACAACTTCTCTAGCTTGTTCTAACATTGGTTTTTGGTCATTACCAACTGGTACTAAATCAGCTTTAAAAGCAGTTATATCTGCTGCCTGACTTACTGGATAAACAAAGAATCCTGCTGGTACACCTTCTCCACCAAATGATTTTTGTTTTATTTCTTCTTTTACAGTAGGGTTTCTTTGAAGTCTTGCTACTGAAACTAAATTTAAGTAGTAAGTTGTAAGCTCAGTTAATTCTGGTATTTGTGATTGTATAAATATATTAACTTTTTCAGGATCTAGCCCAACTGATAAGTAATCCATAGTAACTTCCATTACAGAATTTATTATTTTTTGTGGATCTTTTGCATTATCTGTTAAAGCTTGTTGGTCAGCTATCATGATATACATATCATATTCACCTGTATTTTGTAATGCAACTCTGTTTCTTAAAGAACCTGTATAATGACCTAAGTGAAGTTTTCCAGTAGGTCTATCTCCTGTTAATATTCTTTTTTTACTCATTTTTTCATCTCCTTATAATGTTTAAAAATTTGCTTCGCTCATGTCGCCAACGACTTCGTCCGTTGCTCAAATTCATAAGCTGGAAATTATATATTATCTATAAATCAGATAATATATAATTTCCTTACAATTAAAAAACTCCGTCCTAAAACTATAGGACGGAGTATTATATCCGCGTTGCCACCTAAATTGTGTATTATAAAATACACCTCTTAATTATTGGTACCATCATACCTCAATTGCTATAACGTGCAACACACGGTAAAGTCTACTCTCATAAAGATTTCAATTTACTCCTAAAAGGCCCATTCATTAAATTCTTTCTTGTTGAGATTCCACCATCCTCAACTCTCTATATCGAACCTAAACTTAATTACTCTTCCTTATCAATGGATTTATTTTATAATTTTCTATTTTAATATTATTATTTTTCAATTTAATTGTCAATAAATTTACTTACTATATATTATTAATCAATTTATTTATTATTATACTATTTCGGGCATTATATTTATATGATTAAATTCTTAAGGATGTGATTAAAATAGAAATTTATACATTAGGTCATTCTAATTACTCTTTTGATAAATTTATAGAAATACTAAAAAAATATAATATAAATTGTGTAGTTGATATAAGAGCTATCCCCTATTCAAAATATAACACTCAGTATAACAAAGAATTTTTTCAAGCAAATCTAAAAAAATTAGGATATACATATATATATATGGCTGATGAATTTGGCGCTAAAAGGAGAACTAGAAATAGTTATAATGATGAAGGATATGCGGATTTTGATAAAGTAATTTTAGAAGAGGATTTCAAAAAAGGCATAGAAAGGTTAAAAGTAGGTTGTGCTAAAAACTATAAAATAGTTTTACTTGGAGCCATGCAAGAGCCCATAAGATGTCCTCGTGCCATATTACTTGGAAGAGAATTAATTAAAGAAGGTTTTAATGTAAAACATATAATGCATGAAGGCGATTTAAAAACACAAGATGAACTTGAAGAACAACTTCTTGAAAAATACTTTGAAGAAAGAAATCAACTTACTATGGATTCTTTGTTAGGTAATGCTATGAGCCGTGAAGATATGATTAAAGAAAGCTATAAACTTGCAAACAAAGAAATTGGTTATAGAATAGAAAAATTAAAAGATAAGTAAAATTTAATTTATTTATATCACAAATGACTTCATAGATTACAAAAAATAGAGGTAACAAAAAAGTTACCTCCATACATATTATCTATCTTGATCTGTTACTGCAAATACATAAGGTATGTTTCTATAGTAATCACCATAGTTTAATCCGTAACCTACAACAAATTTGTCTTCTATTGTAAATCCACAGTAATCAGGTACTAATTCTACTTCTCTTCTACTTGGTTTATCTAATAGTACACAACATTTTATACTAGCTGGATTCTTAGCTTTTAGATGTTCTAAAACGTGAGCCATAGTATGAGCTGAATCTGTTATATCATCAACAACTAATACATCGTATCCTTCTAAATCTGATTTTATATCATTTACTATTTGAACTCTTCCACTTGAAGCTGTTCCATGTCCATAACTTGATGTAGTCATAAATTCTATTCTAACAGGCACACTTAAAGCTCTAACTAAATCTGCACAGAAAATAAAACTACCTTTTAATAGAGACACTACCATTAATTTCTTTCCTTCGTAGTCTTTTGAAAGTTGCTCTCCTAATTCTTTTATTCTAGTTTTTAATTGTTCTTCTGAGCAAAGCACTTCCCAAACTTTTTTATCAATATCCATTGAATAAAACCTCCTAATTAATGATGATATTTCCATTTTATAAAAGATTAACTTCTTTTGCAAGATAGTTTTATTTTACTTTGTTCATATCATTCATTACATTTAATATTATTTCGTCAGTTATTTGCATTCCTTTATCACTAACTCTACCTAAGTTTTGTATAGATTCTTCTACTCTAGTTCCTACTATACCATTAAGTGCTGGTACTGAGTATCCTTGTTTTGCTATAACTGCACTTTGAACTGCTGCTGAAGCTGCAGATGATAATTTTAAAGCACAACCAGCTTTTGCACCATCGCAAATCATCCCACTTAAATCTGCTATCATATTTTCTATTGCTCCATATATATGATTAATATCTCCATCCATTAACCAAGCTATGCCTGAACTTGCTCCCGTTGATGCAGCAACACCACATCCACATACAGCAGAAAGTCTTCCAGTAAAGTTTTTAACATATGCAGTTAGTAAATGTGATATAGCAAGAGCTTTAGCCATTTTCTCATCACTTTGTGGGTATTTTTGACCATATGCAACTATAGGAAGTATGGCTGTTAATCCATGATTTCCCGAACCATTTGAACTCATAACAGGAAGTTTAGCTCCACCCATTCTAGCATCAGATGCTGCAGCTGTTAAAAGCATAGCCTTAGTCATTATTCCATCACCTAATAAACCTTCTTCTATAGATTCTTTTATACCTCTACCAACACCTATTCCTATATTATTTTCTAAGCCGTACTTAGCCATATCCATATTCATTTCAATTCCATCTAATAAGAATTTAATATCTTCTAAATCCATATTTTCAACGTTTGTAATGATTTCTTCTATAGTTATATGATCCATTATATTTTCTTTTTTTTCTGTAGTTTGAACTTCAGCCATTTCTGCAAATCCATCTACTTCATCTAATAAAACTAAATTATTTTGTTGTAAAAATACAAAATTATCATGTTTAGTTTTTATTATAACTCTTGATTTATTATTTTCACCTTCTAAAGTAACATCTATTACTACCTTCTCCTTAGTATCTAACGGTTCTATACTAATTGGTGTAGCATCCATATATTCTTCTGATTTTTTAACTTGCTCATCAGTTAATCCTTCTAATAAAGTTAATCCATCCTCTGATTTACCACCTACAAGACCCATAGCAACTGCTATTTTTAATCCTAATCTTTCAGTCCCTGGTATACCAACACACATAGCATTTTTATATACATTTGGACTTACTAGTATTTTATTTTTTACAACATCTTCTCCTAATAATTCTTTTGCTTTTGCACAAGCAAGTGCTACTGCCACAGGTTCTGTACATCCTACTGCTGGTTTAACCTCTGCCTTTAGTATGTCAATTAAATTTTCTCTTAAATCTCTCATTTTTTAATCCTCCTAAATATTTTTTATTTTCCTTGTTGTTTTCAGGTTATTTCACAGCAATCTCTTCAGATGATAACCTTTTCAATTTTTAAATTTTATAAATCTTTAGTCTTTTTCATATTTAATAAGGATCTTATATCCTTTAAAACCATATATATTCTGTTTAAAGTTATTTGAATAGTTATAAGTATTACAAACAACATTACCCAACCTACAATTGTAAAATTAATTCCAAAGTTCACATCAATCTCTCCTTATAATTAATTTTCCTTAAGAATTAGAAAAGACTAGGTTATCCTAGTCTTTATTTTTTATTATTCAATTATATTCTAACTCTTTTATCTTTTTTTTCCTATATAAATATATCTTTTATTTTGGATTTCCTGTAATTTTCCTTCAAAATCATATTCTTTAAATATATTTTGAATTTGTCTAGGATAATTATAATTGATTTTATCTCCACAGATTCTATGTTTGAAATACTTTAATTTAACTCTTAAATCTTTTAAATTTAAATCCTCGACTATCACTTCTCCGCCATCTTTAAGTACTCTATTAATTTCTTTTACAGATTTCTTACAATTTGCTGTATGATTTAAATAATCTAATACTATAATTTTATCAAAATAGTTGTCATTGAAAGGCATATATTCCAATTGTCCACTTACTACTGTACAGTTTTCATTCATTATATGAGAGAAACATATTTCATCTCTACGACTATGTTCTAAAATAGTTACTTGAACTCCAAAAGCTCTTATTCTTTTTCCCAGTTCTCCCACTTTTCCTACTAATAATACTCTACTGCCTATATCATGCTTAATATTATTTAAAAATGATAGAACTTCTCCTGAAAACTCAATGGTTCCTGAACATGATTCGTACTTATGGCATATTAAACTTTCCACATTATCCTCCCTATAAAGTTTTTCCTATAATTCAAGTTATTATTAGATTATAATAAATCCTAAATAAGTATTCAATAGATTATGCTGTTTTATTTATTATATAATTTATTCCTCTTCTTCCATTGATACCTTTTTTATTTTAGATACAGAAACTTCATAGGCTGTTTTTTTAACAGAATTACCCCCTTCTAATTTTTTGTCATAAACTCTACTTTGTACTCTTCCCCACATTTGAATTCTATCTCCCACATTAAGATTTTTTGCAAATTTAGCATTTCTCCCCCACACTATTGATGGTATATAGTCCGACTTATTATAAGGTCTATTTATTGCTACTAATAAATCAGTTATTTCCCTTCCCAGTGGAGTTTTTCTATATATAGGTACTTTGCATATATACCCATCTAAAAATATGCTATTCGGATCTTTTGTATCAACTTCTATTATTGGTTTTATTTCTCTAACAAATACTGTTAAGACAAGTTTATTCTTATTATCAACATTTTTATTATAAGATCTTAGTTGGCCAACAACACTTACTAATTTTTCATTTTCAAAATCTATATCTTGTAATAATCTTTCTGATATTGTCATTGGAAGAATATCATAAGAATTACTTAACCTATTGATTTTTATTTTTGTACTATAAAATTTTTCTCCAAAGATTTCGTGACTGAATTCCAATTTATCCTCAAGTTCTCCTTTAAGATTTACAACATTAGTATCGTCCTTAACAATTATCATATTATTTATCCCCCCAAAATTGTTAATTATAACTTTATCTTTCCTTCTACAATAAATATATTTATCATATTTACTTTTTATTACATTTAATCATCTTTAAGTAATTTTTGCTCACCTGATGAATTTACTTCGTAATTATTTTTGTAAATCAAATCAGAAATTTTAACCATAGAGTAATTTTTCTTTTCTAAGTTATTTATGGAATTTTCCAAATATACACCTACATCTTTTACATTGGCATGAAATAATATTATAGACCCACTCGTAGTATTTTTACTAACTCTCTCAACTACATTTACTGGTCCTATATTCTTCCAATCACCAGAATCCACATCCCATTTTAAAGTATAGTATCCTAAAGATTTACAAGTATTCATTGTGTCTTTATCCACATGTCCAAATGGAGGTCTGAATAAATTTACTTCCTGACCTGTTAAATTTTTTATCTTCTTTGATGTAACAACAATCTCATCTATCTTTTCTTCATTTGATATATATGTAAATGAAATATGTGTATTTGAATGATTGCCTATTTCATGTCCCCTATTATGTATTTCTTTAACTAAATCTTCATTATCATCTATCCAACTTCCCACCAAGAAAAATGTAGCCTTTATATTATGCTTATCCAATATGTCCAAAATTTCTTCTATATTCTCACTTCCCCAAGCAACATCAAAAGTTAGAGCTACTTTTCTTTCATTTGTATCAACTCTACTTATAGGTACTTCATATCTGTCAAAAAAAGAGCAAAGATTTTTTATTCCCATAACAAAGCATCCAATTAAAGATAATGTTCCGAAAAATAATACTATACTTAAAATAAAAGCTTTTATTCTTTTATATGATGATCCCATTTTTAACCTCCTCCATATAATACTCTTATAATATATCTATTTTGTAATTTAAAAAAAATTACAAAAGCATGTACTAAAAATTATTTAAAAATATTACTAAATTCGACTTATTTGGATTTTTTTTTCAGGATATATTTTTTCTATCTGGAGAAATTATAAGTAACATCAATAAATGATGTTAAAAAATTATATTTCAACTCAAGGAGGAAAGTTACTATGTCAAATACTAATAACAGACAAGTTGTTCCGGAGGCAAGAGCTGCATTAAATCAAATGAAATTAGAAATAGCTGGCGAATTAGGAATGTCTAACTATGAAAATATTGACAAAGGTAATTTAACTGCAAGACAAAATGGTTATGTTGGTGGATATATGACTAAAAAATTAGTTGAAATGGCAGAAAAACAAATGGCAGGTAAATAATTTTAGTAAAAAATGAGCAATATAAGGCTACCTAAATAGGTAGCCTTTATTATATAAATTTTTATTCTTAAATACTACTTTTATTTTTTCATAATTTAGTTTAATATAATAATATAAATTGTTTCGTGGAGGATAAAAATATGTTTGAAAACTCAACTGAAGAGTTAGCATATCATAAACTTTTAATTTTATACATTTTAGATAAAATAAATATGGATTTAACTAATTCTCAGATGACACAAGTTGTTTTAGAAACAGATATTATGAATTATTTTTCATTCCAACAAATTCTATCTCAACTTATGGATTCAAAGTTTATAAAACCATATAAAGATTCTGGAAGGGAGTATTACTGTCTTACTCAAAAAGGCCTAGAAACTTTAG
>USRS01000078.1 GCA_900557165.1 uncultured Clostridium sp. | reverse complement strand
AAAGTTTTAGCTTCAAATAATAAAGTAAAATTAATATATGTTATACCAGACTTTCAAAATCCATCAGGAAGAACTTGGCCATTGGAAAGACGTCTTAAATTTATGGAAATAATAAATAAATATGAAATTCCAGTAGTAGAAGATAACCCATATGGTGAATTAAGATTTGATGGAGAAACTTTGCCATCTTTAAAATCTTTAGACACAAAAGGACTAGTTATTTATCTTGGAACTTTTTCAAAAATATTCTGCCCAGGTTATAGATTAGGATGGACTTGTGCAGCTCCCAAAATATTAGAAAAATTTAATATTTGTAAACAAGGTGCAGATTTACA
Source organism: uncultured Clostridium sp. (assembly GCA_900557165.1). Classification (GTDB taxonomy): domain Bacteria; phylum Bacillota; class Clostridia; order Peptostreptococcales; family Peptostreptococcaceae; genus Terrisporobacter. The sequence continues at coordinate 12,312 of USRS01000078.1, read as the reverse complement.
AGCATCAACAATAGGTCAAATGGAAGTAAATAAATTTATGGAAATGTATGACTTAGATGCACATGTAAAAAAAATAAAAGAATGTTATGTTAAACGTAGAGATGTAATGCTAAAGACTATGGAAGAAGAATTTCCTGAAGGTGTTGAATTTACACATCCTCAAGGTGGATTGTTCACATGGGTTACTCTACCTGAAGGAATAGATGCTGGAGAAATGGCTAAAAAATGCTTAGAAAAAAATGTAGCATATGTGCCAGGGGCTTCATTCTATCCAAATGGTGGGGTATTTAATACTTGTAGACTTAACTACTCAAATATGCCAGAAGATAAAATAGTGGAAGGTATAAAAAGAATGGGAGAAGTATTAAGAGAAGAATTAAGCAAAAATGATAAAGAATTAGCTATGAATAAATAATAGATTGATTGATTAAAATATTTTTTACAAAAAACAAGCGTTTATATAATTCGCTTGTTTTTTATTTACTAAAAATTAAAAATGGATAGCTTTTAAGCTATCCATTTGGGAGATTGGGATGAAATATATTTAAGTTATGGGGGCTATATATATTTGTATTATTTATCATAAGTAATAAAAATATACATATATTGAATAATTTAAATAAATAAATGGCAAAAATAAGTATGACTTAATAATGAATTTATACTATTAAAAATAGGTATAAATAGTTTGACATAGGTTGTTATAAGTGATAAAATACATAAGTATGAGAATTTATTCTCATTTCTCTGCTCTGCAAAAGCGGAGCCGTTAAGTCCAAAGGGAGGTGAAATTAATGAAAAATTATGAATTAGTTTACGTTGTAAGACCAAACGCTGAAGACGAAGTTAAAGAAGCTGTATTAAACAAAATACAAGAAGTAATCTCAGCTAACGGTGAAGTTGAAAAAGTTGACACTTGGGGTAACAGAAAATTAGCTTACCAAATAGCTAAATTCTCTGAAGGTTTCTATGTGTTAGTAAACTTCAAAGCTTCTGCTGATCTTCCAAAAGAATTAGACAGAAACTTAAAAATAAACGAAAACGTAATAAGACATATGATAGTTTGTGCTTAATTAGCATTTAACTAGTTTTATTATGAATAGGTGGTGCTTTTATGAACCATGTAGTTTTAGTTGGTAGATTAACTAAAGATCCAGAGCTAAGATATATACCTGGAAGTGGAACTCCTGTTGCAAACTTTACTTTAGCAATCGATAGAGATTACGCTAAAAAAGATGGTACTAAAGATACAGACTTTATACCAGTAGAGGTAATGGGTAAGGCTGCTGATTTCTGTGCTAATTATATCTCAAAAGGTAGATTAGTTGCGGTTCAAGGAACTATAAGAGTTGATAGATATCAAACTCAATCTGGAGAAAATAGAACTTTTACTAAAGTAAGTGCTAAATCAGTACAAGCTTTAGAGAGCAATAAAAATAGATCTGAAAACCCATACGGAGAAGGTCATCAAGGTTCGCAACCGACTTTCGAACCTAACTTCGAGGCACCACAAGGATTAGATCCTAATGGTTTCCAAGCAATAGATGATGACGATATACCATTTTAGAAAAGGAGGGGACTCGAATGATAAACAAAAAAAGACGTAAAAAAAGAAAAGTTTGTCAATTCTGTGCTTCTAAAGACGCTAGAATAGATTACAAAAACACTCAAAGATTACAAAAATATGTAACTGAAAGAGGTAAAATATTACCAAGAAGAATATCAGGAACATGTGCTAAACATCAAAGAGAATTAACAGTAGCAATAAAAAGAGCTAGAAACATAGCACTTTTACCATATACATTAGACTAATAAAAATGCCTACCATTGAGTTATCAATGGCAGGCTTTTTTTAATTCTTAGAAAAGGTGTTAAATTATGATATAATGTTTATATATTGAGGAGGGGGACAATTGTGCGAATAGAAAAGGGATCTGATATTACAAAGAATGTAAAAATTATAGAATGGATAAAAAATGAAATACTAATAAGTGTAAGTGATTTATTCAACTTAATATTCAAGGGTGTGAAACCTATTGATGATAAGCTTCAAAATACACTAGCTAATATAATAATGTTAACTTATCTTTTAGGAAAAAGACTAGGTGTTGATTTTGATGAAATAGATTATAAAATAAAAGAGAAATCAAGAGAAGCAATAAAAGAAGAACATAGTATAGAAACATGGTTTGGAGATTTATCAAAACTTGAAAAACATATAGACAATAGGGAGTGATAACAATTGAATAAAGATTTAAGGCTATCGAAGGTATTGCAGATAGTAATTTTAGCTATAATATTAATATTGATAAGCTTAAATATATCTCAATTACGTTTGCTACTATTATTGATACCAGTACCTTTTGCATTAATTGGAACATTATCAAATTTAACAAATAGTATAGCCTCATTGATAATTATATTTTTAGCACTAGCATATATGATTAAACCTATACAAGCTATGGATATATTTATAAATAGTATTGTTCCAGGATTAATCATAGGTATAATAGCTAAAAAAGTTATAAGAGAGAAAGATAGTAATAAATATGAGCCTATTTTTATGGGATCGATAGTATTTATTATTGCCATAATAGCATATTACTTTATGTATAAATATGCTTTTAAAATAGATATATTAAATGAATTTTTACAAATATTAGATAAAGGTTTAGAGTCTCAAAAAGATGTACTTAAAAGTGCGGGTAATGAATTATTAAAATCAGATACTTTTAGAAAAATAATTCCATCTGTATTATTCTTTAGGAGTATGATTTTATCAATAATTATATATTTAATTGAAATATTTCTTCTAAGAAGAATGAAATATGATGATTTATCGGAAATAAAGTTTAAAAACTTTTATTTACCGGGAAATGCTATAGTAATTTCATTTGTATTATATTTATTAGTAATGGGTATATCTTATATGAAAACACCATTATATACAGATGCTATATTTTTAAATTTACAAATAGTATTTAACTTTATGTTTATAATACAAGGAATAGCTGTATGTCTTTATTTCATAAATAAGTGGCTAAAACAAGGAATAGATAAGAAATTATTCATAGGAGTTCTTTGTGTAAGCATATTTGGAATGACAGGAATTTCTTTTATTGGTATGATAGATAGTATACTAGATTTCAGAAAAATAAGAGAATACAAATCTATGTAGGAGGGTAGAAATGAGGAATAAGCCAAGCTTTAAAATAAATATGCCAGAAATAAATATATATATATTAATTATTGGAATAACTAGTTTAATTCTACTTTTCTATAATTTATATATAGGATGTTTATTTTTCTTTGGTTTTATATATATAGTTTTTCATAATTGGCGAATATCTAATTTTAGAAAAAAAGAGTGGAATAAATATATTGAAAACTTATCATTAGATATAGATGAAACAACAAAAAAAGCAATAATGAATCTTCCTATACCATTATGTATTCTTGAATTTGATGGAAATATATCTTGGTATAATAATAAATTTTATGATATGACAGAGTCACCAGATTTATTGGGTGAAAATATAGATAATATTATAAAAAATCTTAATTTAAGAAAAGTCTTAAATGAAAATAAAGAAATGTACACAGACGTTACATATAAAGATAGAGAATATACTGTTATTTATAATGTAATAAAAAATGAACAAAATAAGCAAGTTAAGTACTTGATGATGTTGTACTGGATTGATAAAACAGATTATTTATCCCTTGCTCAAAAATATGAAGAAGAAAAAAATGTCATAATGTTAATTCAAGTAGATGGTTATGATGAAGTACTTAAAAGTGCTAGTGAAGAAAAAAGATCTTTAATATCTGTAGAAATAGAAAGGATATTATTTGGACTAGAAAATTCTTTGCAAGCAGCAGTCAAAAAAACTGCCAAGGATAAATACATAGTCATTGCTAATCAAAGAAGTTTATCGAAATTACAAGAAAATAAATTTACTATATTAGATACTATAAGAAATATTACATATAGTAACACACTTCCTGTAACTATAAGTATTGGTGTGGGACGAGAAGGGAATTCAATCCATGAAAATATTAAATGGGCAGCAGGAGCACTTGACTTAGCTTTAGGAAGAGGTGGAGATCAAGCTATAGTTAAAACAAAAGATAAATTTGAGTTTTATGGTGGAAAATCAAAAGCCGTTGAGAAAACTACTAAGGTTAAATCAAGGTTAATAGGGCATGCTTTAAAGGAAATAGTATCTCAAAGTAATAATATTTATATAATGGGTCATAAATATCCAGACTTAGATGCTATGGGAGCTGCAGTAGGTATATATGATATATGTAAATCTTTAAAAAAGGAAACTTATATAGTATTAGATCAAGTTAATGAATCTATAGATGAATTTGTTAGTAGATTAAACAAGCAAGAATATTATAAAGATTTATTTATAAACAAAGAAGAAGCAATTAAAAATTGTACAAAAGATACATTAGTGGTTGTAGTTGATACTCATAGACCTAGCTATACAGAGTGTGAAGAATTATTAGGAATTAGTAAAAAAATAGCAGTTATAGATCATCATAGAAGAGGTGTTGAATTCATTCAGGATACTGTTTTATCATTCCATGAAATTTATGTTTCATCAACTTGTGAAATGGTAACGGAAGTAGTTCAATACTTAGAAGATGATGTAAAAATAAATAAACTTACGGCAGAAGGGCTTTTAGCAGGAATAAGTTTAGATACTAAGTTCTTTGCATTTAAAACAGGAGTAAGAACTTTTGAAGCTGCATCTTATTTAAAGAAAGCAGGTGCAGATACTACAGAAGTTAAGAAATTATTTAGAACAAATGTGGAAGATTTTAAAACAAAAGCTGAAATTATAAGTAATACTCATATTATTGATAATAGAATTTGTATTTCTTATTCAAAAATGAAGTCAGAAAATATAAATGTAGTTATTGCTCAAGCAGCAGATGAATTATTAACTGTAAAAAATGTGGAAGCATCATTTGTTTTAGGAGAGAAAAATGGAATTATATTTATAAGTGCCAGATCTTTAGGAAAAATAAATGTACATGTATTGATGGAAAAGTTAGGTGGAGGAGGACATATGGATATAGCTGGTGCACAACTAGAAGGTGTTTCTATCCAAGAAGCCTATAAAAAAGTAAATTATATAATTGAACAATACTTAAGGGAGGAAGACTAAATGAAAGTAATATTATTAAAAGATGTAAAAGGAACAGGAAAAAAAGGAGAAGTTAAAGAAGTTAGTGATGGATACGCAAAAAACTTCTTATTACCCAAAAAAATAGCAGTAGTTGCTGATAATACAAATGTAAAAGAATTAAACGAAAAAAATAAAGCAAAAGAAAACAAAGCTCAAAAAGAATATGAAGCAGCTGTTGAATTAGGAAAGAAAATGGAAGACATGGCTGTAACTATATACTCAAAAGCTGGAGATGGTGGAAGGTTATTTGGTTCAATAACTTCTAAGGATATAGCAGAAGAATTAAAGAAACAACATAATGTAGAAGTTGATAAAAGAAAAATAACACTTGATGAGCCGATAAGAGTATTAGGTTCAAGATTTGTTGAAGTTAAAATACATCAAAAAGTTACTACTAAAATAAGAGTAGACGTAAAAGAAAAACAATAGGCACTAGGTAGAGGTGATAATAATGGAGGATATAAATAGAATTCCTCCACATAGTGTGGAATCAGAACAATCAATATTAGGTTCTATTATTCTTGATAAAGAAGCTATAATTACGGTTGCAGAAACTATCCAACCAATGGATTTTTATAAAGAAGCCCATAAAATTATATATGAATCTATGTTGAAGCTTAATAGTAACAATGAACCTATAGATTTGATAACACTAATAGAGGAATTAAGAAAAGAAGGTCATTTAGATAGCATAGGAGGAATAAGCTATCTAACAAGTCTTTCAACCATAGTTCCAACGACATCAAATGTAAAATATTATGCAAACATAGTAAAAGAAAAATCTGTAATGAGACAACTTATTAAAGCCTCTAATGAGATTATAAATTTAGGATATGATGCATCTACAGATGTTCAGGAAATATTGGATAAAGCAGAGAAGAATATATTTGATATATCTCAAGAAAAATCAGGAGATGATATTCAGCCAATAAATGTAGTTTTACAAGATACATTTGAAATGATTGAAAAACTATGTACAGACAAAAGTGAAGTCACTGGAATAACAACTGGTTTTGCAGATTTAAATAAAAAAATCAATGGTTTACAAAGAACAGATTTAATACTATTGGCAGCAAGACCTGCCATGGGTAAAACGGCATTTTCTTTGAATCTTGTCCAAAATGCAGCCTTAAAAGGTGATGCATCTGTGGCGGTATTCAGTCTGGAAATGTCAAAAGAACAACTTGTTCAACGTATGCTTTCTGCACAATCTAATGTTGAATTAAGCAAAATAAAAACTGGTAATTTGGGAGAATCTGATTGGCCAAGAATAATAGATGGAATGGCAGTGCTTTCAGAAGCAAACATTTTTATAGATGATACTCCAGGGATAAAAATATCAGAAATAAGATCTAAATGTAGAAGATTAAAAATAGAAAAAGGATTAGACTTAATCTTAATAGATTACCTTCAATTAATGGAGGGAGAAGGAAAAAATGAAAATAGACAACAGGAAATAGCTAAGATTTCCAGATCATTAAAAATATTAGCTAAAGAACTAGATTGTCCAGTAGTTGCTCTTTCTCAGTTGTCACGTTCACCAGAACTTAGAAAAGATCATAGACCTATATTATCAGATTTAAGAGAATCTGGATCTATAGAGCAGGATGCAGATATAGTAATGTTTTTATACAGAGATGAATATTACCATGACGATTCTGAGAAGAAGAATATAGGTGAAGTAATAATAGCTAAAAATAGGCATGGAGAAACAGGTAATGTGGAATTAGTCTGGTTTGGACAAGTACAAAAATTTGCCGACAAAATTAGAGAAATATAAACATATATCCACAGAATATTAATTCCATATTTAAGAAAAATGTGGATAAAATTACAAAAATGGTATTGAATCTAGTAAATATCATAAAAAATTATACACAATATCCACAATATATATGTGGATAAATGTGTATAACTATAAATAAGTATGTAATTTTTAAATAAAGGGTTGCTTATAAGATAGCATTATCTTATAAGCAACCCTTTATTATGTTTAAAAGTATATTTATAAAGAATGAAATCTAAAGAGGTAAGGCATAATATATATATAAGACTACATATTAAAAACAATTGATGACTAAAAATGTTGAAACTAAGACGAATATTTGTTAAAATGTATTACGTAAGTGTTCGAATTAAATGAAAAATAAATTATATAATAATTTTTTATTAAGATTTATTATATAGATAATAGAGGTGAAATAAATGAAAACAGTAGCAGTTGTTGGCTCTCAATGGGGAGATGAAGGAAAAGGAAAAGTTATTGATTTTCTTGCTACTCAAGCTGATGTAGTAGTAAGAGGTCAAGGTGGTAACAACGCAGGACATACATTAGTAGTAGATGGAAAGAAATTTGCACTAAGATTAATACCATCAGGAATATTAAACTCAAATACTATAAATGTAATAGGTAACGGGATAGTATTTGATCCAAAAGGTTTCTTTGAAGAAATAGAAATGCTTGAAAGTAACGGAATAAGCACTAAAAATATAAAAATAAGTGATAGAGCTCATATAGTATTCCCATATCATAAAGAATTAGATGGATTAGCAGAAGAAGCAAGAGGGGACAATAAAATAGGTACAACTAAAAAAGGAATTGGTCCTTGTTATATGGATAAAACAGAAAGATCAGGAATAAGAGTTTGTGATCTTATGGATAAAGAAATATTTGCTAAGAAATTAAAACTTCAAGTAGATGCTAAAAATAAATTAGTTACAGGCGTATATGGAAAAGAAGCTATGTTTGATTTTGATGAAATATACAATGAATTCATAGTATATGCAGAAAAAATGAGACCATACGTGGAAGATACAACTGTAATAGTTTATGATGCAATAAAAGCTAATAAAAAAGTATTATTTGAAGGTGCACAAGGGACTTTACTTGATTTAGATTTAGGAACATATCCATTCGTAACATCTTCTCACCCAACATCAGGAGGATTTGCAGTAGGTGCTGGTGTAGGTCCTAACATGATAAAAGATGTTGTTGGTATAGTTAAAGCTTATACAACTAGAGTTGGAGAAGGTCCTTTTGTAACAGAATTATTTGATGAAACTGGAGATAGAATAAGAACTCAAGGTCATGAATTTGGAACAGTTACAGGAAGAGCTAGAAGATGTGGTTGGTTTGATGCAGTTATAGTAAAATATGCAGCTAGAGTAAATGGATTAACAAGTATATCATTCATGTTATTAGATGTATTAACTGGATTTGATAAAATCAAAATATGTACAGCTTATAAAATGGGAGACAAAATAGTAAACAACTTCCCAGCTTCATTAGAAGATTTAGCAAAATGTGAGCCAGTATATGAAGAGTTAGATGGATGGCATGAAGATATAACTAAAGTTGAAAAATTCGAAGACCTTCCTGAAAATGCTAAAAAATATATAGCAAGAATAGAAGAGTTAATAGGAGTTAATGTAGACTTAGTATCTGTTGGACCAAACAGAACTCAAACAATAATAAGAAAAAATATATTTGCATAATATTTATATATAAGATAAGGAGAAAACTATCACAAGTTTTCTCCTTATTTTTTTAGATTAGATATTTTATTTTGCCATCTTAAATCATCACCAATAAATTTGATCATTTTAAACTTATCAAAAATACGTGAGAAAATTCTTTGAGAATAAAGTTCGCCAAGTTGAGCAGGATTAAGGTTTGTAGAAATAATAGTCTTTTTACCATTTAATAAACGTGTATTTAAAATAATAAATAATTCACTTATGGTAAAAGAGTTAGTTAACTCTGTACCTAAATCATCAATTATTAGTAAGTCACATTCAAATAAGTTTTCATAATCATCTCTAGATAAGTGTTTATCAGAATTTCTAAATTTATACTCTTCTATAATTTCAAACATTTTAAATGATGTTTGGTAAATAACTAAATACCCTTTATCCAGTAGTTCTTTAGCAATATAGCTAGACATAAATGTTTTACCAAGCCCTGTATCTCCATAAAATAATAAATTTTTATCATTATCTTTATCAAAATCATAAATAAATTTGTCACAATCCGATAAAATTAATTGCATATTTTGTCTTGGTGAAATGCCACTTTTAGGGTCAATTTCATCAGAAAAAATGCTATCATCGTATGTACATTGATTTTGCTTTTCTAATATTTTAGATAAATTAGACATTTTATAAGATTCATTAATTATAGCTTGTTTCAAACAGTTACACTTCTTTCCACTTGGCAAGAAACCTCTATCTTTACATAAATTACACTCATATTGGATATCTAAATAACCTTTTGGAACATTCCACTTATCAAGTAAATCTTGTTTTTTAGTAGTTAAAGTTTGGATTTTTTCCTTTGCTTGCAGAGAAAGTTCCTCTTTACTAGAAGGATTTTTAAGTACAAGTTTCATCATTTCCAGTCCAACTTTACTTATTTCATCTTCGATTTCTTTTACTTGTGGAATTTGAGAATAAACATCTTGTTTTCTTTTTTCTAATAATCTATCTGCTTTATCTCTTTTTCTTTCGTAATCTGTAAGAATATCTCTTAATTTTGATTCATTCATTTAAATCACCCACCTACTAAAATTTACCCTTTTGACTTTCTTTAAGCAATTGCTCTAATTCATCCGGGCTATAGTTCCTAAATGTTTCATTAATATTATGGAATCTTGTTTTAACCTTAGGTGCTGAAGCATTATTTGAAGTTGTATTTTTTAGTTGTTGTTTTCTTTGATTAAATTCTTCTTCCAATTTATTAATATCATCTAAAGTTCTAACATTATTCTTCTTATATCGTTCAATTATACCATTTATATAAGATATAGATGGATTAGTTGTATTTTTAGATTTGCTACATGCTTCTAATATAACTTCTATATCCATATTATATTTATCAATCCATATATCCATAATTCTTTTTTCTTCTGTTCCTGGATTTCTATTAAATCCTAAGGATTTGAAGATAAGCTTATAAATATCGTAGCGTTTTTTATCATTGATTATATTTTTTTCTATATCTTCTATAGTGTAAAGACCTAAATCATACCAGTTTCTAAGTATACCTTCTACATAATTAAGGTTTTTAGGTGTACCGTTATTATTTTGTTTTGATGTTTCATAAGCATAAACAATAACATCAGGTGAAACATTAAATTTTTCTCTAATATCTAGTATTCTTAATTTTTCTGATGGATCTAGAAATCTTCCTATTATTCTATTTATACTATTAAACATTTTAGTAATGCTTGGATTTTCTCCAGCAGAAACTATTCTATCACTATTTGATTTAATTGATGTTGTATTTACTTGTAAATTTTCAACATATAATCTCTTTAAGTCTAAAAATTCAATTGAATAATCATAATAATCTGGACTATCATTTTTATGCATTTTGATTATGTTTTGCTTTTCCCAGAATTTCCATGCATTTATAACATCTGATAGGGGTACTTCTAAAATTCTAGCAATAGAATTATTATCAAATTTAGGATCTGGAATGGAAGAACACACTTGTCTGTAAGCTAAAAGGTAGACTTTAGTGTATAATCCATCACCCATAGGCATATATATATCTATGAAGATATTTGGGATGGTTGTCTCTCCAAAATCTATACTATTTTCTTCTTTATAAAAAAACATATAATCACCTCAGCTTCAATTATATCATAAAAGCTATTACAAACTTATATTGAAAGTTTTAAAAAAAAATATTCACTAAAAAGGAGGTATAAATTGGTTATTAAGTTTGATAAAAAGAGAAGAAGATTATTTGTTATAATTTTATCTCTTTTAGTCATTTTAGGATGTTCTGTCCGTAATTTTATACTTACCAACGAAAGAGAAACCTTTACTCTCCAAGATGAAAAAAATAAAAATGAATACACTATTGATGTAATATATGATGATGAAACTAATCGTATTTTATGCAATGAGACTTTAGTTTATATAAACAATACAAAAACTACATTAGATAAGATCTATTTACATATTTATCCCAATGCTTTTTGTGATGAAAATCTAGTTCCTTTTGAGGAAGAAGAAATGGATAAAGCTTATCCAAATGGATTTAATGAAGGATATATAGACATAAAAAATGTACTTGATAATAGCAATAAATCTAATTATAAAATAATCGGTGAAAAAAATGATATTCTTGAAATTAAATTGGATAAGCTTTTGAAAGAAGGTCAAAGCGTTAAAATTGATGTGAAATATAACGTTAAGTTGCCAAATTGCTTAGGTAGATTTGGATATGGTGACAATACTATAAATGTGACGAACTGGTTTCCTATAGCCTGTGTTTATGATGACAAGGGATGGAATTTAAAGAGTTATGAAGCAATAGGAGATCCATTTTATAGTGATACTAGCAATTTTAATGTGAAATTATTAATTCCTGCTAGATATAAATTGGCTACAACAGGAAATATAAAAGAGAAGAAAACTGATAATGAAAAAGTATTATATACTATAGAAGGTAAAATGGTTAGGGATTTTGCATTTATATTAAGTGACAAGTTTACAGTAAATAAAACAAAATATAAAGATATATCTATAAACACATATAACTTAAATGAGGATATGGGTAAAGAAGCAGTTGATGTGTCACAGTCATCTATAGAGATTTTTAGTAAGTTATTTGGTGATTATCCTTATGATACATATTCGGTAGTAGCCAGTGATTTCTTTATTGGTGGTATGGAGTATCCTATGTTAGTAATGATTGATGAAAGTTTATATAATAATGAAAATAAGTTTTTGTTAGAATATGTTATTGCACATGAAACTGCTCATCAATGGTGGTATAGTGTGGTAGGAAATGATGAAATAAGTGAACCTTGGTTAGACGAAGCATTGACAGAGTACTCAACAATACTTTATTTTGAAGAAAAATACGGCAAAGAAACTGGAGATAAATTAATGAAAACTATGGAAGTACAAACTAAAAATTATAATACAAATGACATATTTAAAGCTACAACAGACTATAAGGACTCTTCAGAATATAGTTTGAGTGTGTATACAAAAGGAGCTGTAATATTTGATAAAATAAGAAAAGAAGTGGGAGATGAAGTATTTTTTAATACTTTAAGAGAGTACTATAATACATATAAATTTAAAAATGTAA
>USRS01000077.1 GCA_900557165.1 uncultured Clostridium sp. | reverse complement strand
CCAAATCTTTTTATTGTAACTTTTTCGCCTTCTATTTTTATAGAAGTTGTAGTTTCAACATCATTTTCCTTTTCCTTATAAACTACATAAGTATTATCATTTTTTTCATATAAAGTTCCCGTAGCTTCAACTTTTATGTCATTTTTTTCTCCATATTCATTATATTGAATCGTATGGATATTAACTTTAACTTCCAATACATTGCCTCCTTTTTAAATATGGGTTTTATACATAAAAACATTTAGTTTTATGTTTAACTATCTAAATGATAATTATAATTTATTTTATAAAAAAAATAAAGGAGTAAAACTCCTTTATTATTTAGCAAAAACATGATTTCCTATTCTCAAGTGTGGATTTAGTGTATTTATCCAACTACATGTTGATATATCTGGATTCCAAAAATATATGGCATTATTAGTTGGATCATTTCCATATAGGGCTTCTTGAGCAGCTCTATATGTTGAACTAGTTGGCTGTGCATTAATTCTACCATTTTTGACTACAGAAAATGCATTTTTCTGATATATAACACCTTCTAAGGTGTTTGGAAATCTAGAATCTTTTACTCTATTAATTACAACAGCTGCCACAGCAACTTGTCCTTCATAACTTTCTCCTCTAGCTTCACCTGCAACCAATTTGGATAATAACATTATTTCTTCATCATTTAAATTTATAACAGCTTCTTTATTTTCTGTTTTATTATTTAAATAATAATATTCTAAACCATACGTATAACTTTCTCTTATGAATATACTTCCTAAAACTATTAATGATATCATAAGTGCTTTATACCACCTATGCATAATAAAAGTCACTCCTTTTTATCTTTATTCTTTTCTTTACTTTTTATTAAAATATATTTTGAAATACTTCTGTTATTTTAAATTTAAATTCTAAATTTTTAACTTCATTTTTATTTTTAGCCATTATTAAATCATATTCTTCTTCTGTTAACACTTCCTTTAACTTTTTGTCTGTTTTTTCATCTATAATTCCATTTTGGTCATCTATAAAACAAAGAGGAGGAAACATTACACACCACCAGTTTTTTCCCTTCCCTTCTCCTATAATTATTCTTAAAGCTTTATATTTACCAGCTGGCAAAACCACACTTGAGTATTGCTTTGCTGGGAAATTACTATATTCTAGTCCAACTTTTACAATATAGTTATATCCATTCTTAGATATAACTTTTTTACTTATGTTTTCTAATGTTTTATATTCATTTTTTATAATTTTTTCACTTTCTTCTATAGAATTAGAGTTTTCTAATTTTGGTTGTAAGTAAGATATCACTTCATCTCTTACTTTTAATTTTAATTTTTGATCTTTATCTGAATCACTATTTGCTATAACATGAAATCTTATTAGTTTATCTTTATAATCATAAGTGCATGCTTCAATTTTATTGACTTCTTTTATTATTACAAAAGTAGAAGTTATTAAGACAACAACTAAAATGCTAGCTAATATATATATTCTATTTCTTATATTTTTAATATTCATAATTATCCCCCTCAAAATTCATTTATATTTTGAGTGTATCCATTTATTAATTTTTTATACAAAATTTCACTTACCAACTTTTTATTCTATTTTTTTGTATTAAAAAAAGAAGGCCTAGCCTTCTTAAATTATAATTCCAATATTGCTTAAATATTTGCTGTATTTTCCATGAAAAATTGCTCTGCCAATTCTATATGCTCAGTTGCATACTTCTTGGCTAATTCCCCATCTCCTGTTTTTATAGCTTGTAATATTCTATTATGCTCTTCTACTAAACTTAATGATGCATCATAATTAGAAACATATGTCACCCTAAACCTATGAACTTGTTCCCATAGCGATGTTATAAGTTGATATAATTTTTTATTATTTGCCATCATAAATATCTTCTCATGAAAATCAATATCCTTTTTTAAAACACCTTCTATATCAGCTTCTCTTACACAAGTTTCAAATTCCTTTGCTACTTTTTCTAAAGCAACGATTTCTTCATCGCTTCTTCTTTCTGCTGCTAAATATGCTGCCAATCCTTCTAAGCTAGCTCTTATTTCTAACACATCTATTAAATCTTTAAATGACATATTAGCTACATAAGCTCCTTTTCTTGGTAACATAACTACTAAACCTTCTAACTCTAACTTTCTTATTGCTTCCCTTATAGGTGTTCTACTTACTCCTAATTGTTCTGCTAATTGAACTTCCATAAGTCTTTGTCCTGCTTTAAGGTTTCCATCCAATATAGCTGCTCTTAAGTTTTCAAATACTACATCTCTTAATGGTTTGTAATTATCCAAATTAATTTTTGTTAAACTATCCATATATTTCAACCCCCTTATTATGGCTTTTAACTATGTACACTTGGCTAAACTTTTTCAATAACTTATTTTTACAGTTTTCAGCATCTTCCCTATTTATATATAAACCAAAAACTGTTGGTCCACTCCCACTCATCATTGATCCTAGAGCATCATTTTCCATCATAATTTTTTCTATTTCTTCTATAACTGGATATCTCTCCCTAGTAACCTCTTCTAATACGTTATACATATTATCAGCTATTTGTTGAATTTTATTTTCTTTTAATAGCTGAATTAATAATTTATTATTTGGTCTTTTTTCAATAATTTTCGAGTCAATTTCTTCATAAATTTCTTTTGTAGACACAAATAATTCTGGCTTACAAACTAATATAAATATATTTTCTGATAAGCCATCTATTTTTGTTAATTTCTCACCTATATTTTCAGCTAAAGCTGTTTGTCCCCCTATGCAAAATGGCACATCAGCTCCCAATTTTAATCCCAATTCTTTTAGTTTATTTTCACTTAATTTAAGTTGCCATAATTGGTTTAAACCTACTAAAACTGCGGCTGCATTACTACTGCCACCTGCCATGCCTGCTGCAATTGGTATATTTTTTTCAATAATTATTTTTACACCTTCTTTTATATTATATTGTTTTTTTATTAAATCTGCTGCTTTATAAACAATATTTGTACTATCCAAAGGTATATCTAAACTATTACTCTCTATTATTATAGTATCTTCTTTTAGAGAAAAAATCTTTATTTTATCAAATAAATCAATAGTTTGCATTATCATCTCAACTAAATGATATCCATCTTCTCTTTTCCCTAATACATCTATAGATAAATTAATTTTAGCTCGACTTTTTAGTTGTATAGAATTCATTTTATCCTCCTTGTATGTAAGTGTACTTCGTATAATGGATTCTTGAATTATAATTATTATACTACAAAAACAAAATAATAGGGGTTTTATCCCCTATTATTTTGTTCTTTTGTTAGTTTACTAATCTATATTTGATACTTTTTTTTGTAAAATTAAACATTTTCCTGATTTAATTGGTTCATCCAACTTTATTTCATTTACTTCTGCAATTTCTTCTTCAGTTGTATTATATTTTTTAGCTATATCCCATAGATTATCTCCGTCTTTGCAGACATAAACTATTATACTTGGTGCCATAGAAAGATCATAATCACCTTGATCTTCACCTTTTATAATAAAACTTTCTGATTTTTTCTCTATAGCTTCTGTAAATCTTCTTACCTTTACTACTAAATCTATTTGTTCCCTATTTAAATCTGCTTCAACTTTATCTATGCATACAGTATTAAATATAGAACAAGTATCACTTACATTCTCAATCGTTACATCATTTTCAAAAGGAATTTCATCAGATATTTTATATATCATTTTTTCACCTTCTACAGGTACAAATAATATAACTGCTTTTATTATTCCTTGTATTATACTTTTATTGCCTTCTACATAAGCATTCTCTATTGATATAGATGGGCATACACTTACAATATCCTTAATTTGTATATTATCATCTGGAGAATTTAATGTTTCTCTCACTGTAAAATTATCTGTCATAGAACATAGAGTTTTATTTAAATTTATTAATCTATAGTCAAATTTAACTATTTTTTGTGGTGAATATGCATCTTGTAAAACTTCTCTTGTAACTTCGTCAGTAACTTTTACTTTACAACATACTGTACATTCTATCTCTAGCATAGATGTATTACTCTCAGAATTTTCTCTAAAGTTATAATCAAAATCTCCAATGCTTAATAATGTTTCTTCTTGCATTCCATCAAATGCACCTGGAACTTCTATAAACTGAGTGAAATCTATTCCAACTTTATCTAGTTCTACTGCATCACCTTCCATAGTACAAGCTAAAGGATTAATTTCTAGAACTCCACCTATTATTACTTTATTATCAGTAATTCTACTTTCCTTAACTTTCACAACTGGAGTAATATTAATTATGGCAGCAACTTCTTCTGAACTTATGGCAATAGTATCTCTTATAACACTTTCTGTTTTTTCTATTCCAACAATATCTTGATATGCTATTTCTTTTCTATGCTTTTGAATACATTCAACTTGAGAGACATCTTTTACAATATCAAGTCTTTGCTTTTCAAATAAACTTCCCTTAATATTCATAAGTGCCCCGATTCTTATTTTTCTTTCATTTAATATGGTACAGTCAATATGTTCAATTTCAGGATATAACATATATTCCATATCTTGAACTATATTATCTTTCTCAACAACTTCATTAATATCTACTTTTCCATTAATATTTGATAAAGTAGTTTTATCATCGGCAATATAAATTACATTATAATTAAGGAATCCCCTACAAACAAGCTTTCCATCTGATACCTCAATTTTACTCAATGCTATGTATCCTTGAGTATCAATGATTTCATAAACATCAGACTTAATGTCTGGTACTACTGCTTCCGATTCAATAAATGTTTGATATTTACCAAAATCTATTCTGCTATCTATTTTTATTATATCTTTGATTAATTCCATATTTGCCCCTCCTAAATATAAATAACTATCACACTATATTTATATTTAAAGAGCAAAAAAAAAATTACACCTAATTTAATAGGTATAATTCTAACTCACACTTAATTCATTTTCCGCTTTTTTACTTTCTTTAAAAACTTGTAATTTAACATTTTCTGTTAACAAGTCAGAATAGCTATAAGATACTCTTTGGTATCCACTTCCACTTGCCTCTAATTTTACAATGAAAACACTAGGATAGACATTTTCTAATATTCCCCTTCTTGTCATAACCTGTTTCCTTCCCTTATTTGCCTTTAATATTATCC
Organism: uncultured Clostridium sp.; assembly: GCA_900557165.1. Lineage (GTDB taxonomy): Bacteria > Bacillota > Clostridia > Peptostreptococcales > Peptostreptococcaceae > Terrisporobacter. Next base: position 7,574 of record USRS01000077.1, on the reverse strand, counting down.
TCTTACCTAAATGTTTTTTCAAACTTAATCTAATATTATCTAAAGTTTGAACAGTAGCCATAATATCACCCTCTTTTAGTTTCTATGTTTACATAATATCACAAAAAGAGGGTTCTGTCAAATGTTTTAACTAATTATTTTATATATTTTTGCGCTAATTGTCAATACTATTTTAAAAGAATACAGTATAATTTTATTAAATAATAATTTTAATATTGATTTATATTAATCTAGGCATTGCCCATCTAAATTTCCCCCTTGTTTCAAATCCACCTATCCCTTTATAACCTGTTATTGTTTGTTCTATTACTTCTTCTATGGGCACAACCATATCAATTCTTGAGCAAGCTATTTTTTCAACTATAAAAACAGGATCTAGAGCATGTATCATTATCCTTCCTGGAGAGCTCGCATAATTAGCTCCTGACCTTATTATTTGCTCATAATTTGATTGACAAGCACCTGCAAAAATCACTAAGTTATCAAAATCTGGTTGCCATTTTCTTGCTTCTCTTACGCATTTTATAAAATTATAAGAGTTTTTATAATTGTTTATATCTTTTAAGTTTCCTTTTTTAGATGTTATGGCATCATGACCTGTAACTACTAAAATATCTGGTTTATGTTTTTCTAAAAGCGATTTAACTTCTCTATATTGATTTGCTTCTGGAATAGCCACCCCTACTGCAGGTATTCCAAGTTCAGTATAAACATCTAAACATATTTTTAAATATTCTTTATCCCCATCTATTTGTAAAACCTTTCCCGGTATTCCATAAACATTAGTACTAGACTGCAATTTAGGAGCTCCTCTATACATATTTTGTCTTTCCTTTGCATCAATTACAGATCTATATAATAAATTTTGAACATTTTTATCTATTAAAAATTCTCTCATATCATTTTTTTCAACCAATACTAAGTCATCCAAATATGCATCAGCTATTAATCTAAATGCTACACCTTTTAAAAGTGCTATTTTTTTGTTGTTTTCATCCTTCGAAAATCCTGTTATTTTGAATATTATATCTTGATTATAAGATTTTCTAGTTACTATATCTCCTTCTTTCATGGTCCCCCTCCTTAAATAAACACTTTTTATTTATAGTATGTTTAAAAAAATATTTTGTTCATATGTTGATAAAAAAGATATTTTGTTAAATTTTATAAACAATAAAAACAAATTTATACTTTATTCATATAAAATTATTTATAATTTATAATGTATTTAAGTAGGAAGTTTATAATTAAAAAAGGGGGATTTATAGATACATGAATATATTTATTTTATCATGCGGTGTTTTTGAACCAGAACTAAATAAAATCTTAAAAGAAATAAAAGAGGAAAAAATATTTGAACAGGATATAGAAGTTAAGTATTTACCCTTTGGACTACATACTAATTTAAATAAATTAAAATATGAAATTACTGCTAATTTAGACAAATTAAAATCATATAAAGTTATTTTGTTATACGGTAGCAAATGTCATTATAAATTTTATGAATTTTTGAAGGTTTATAATAATATAATTACATTTAAGGATGCAAATTGCATAGAACTAATTATAGGAGATGAAAGAAAAAAAGATCCTGAAACTAATCTTTATATAACTCCAGGATGGGTACTTAAATTTGATGAATTAAATAAATTTGTTAATGCTGTTGATATATATGATATAAGACAACAGTACGGACGATATGAGAATGTAATTATTGGCGATACAAAAGTATGTGAATTTACGGATGAAATGATATTTGACTTATTTGAAAAAATACAAGTTCCCATAGAAATCCAAGATATAGATATTAATAATTTCAAAAATAAAATAATAGATGCAATAAAAAAAGCGATAAGTAGCTAATAGCTGTTTATCGCTTTAAATCTCTATATGTTAAAATTTAAGCTACTCTTCTTCCATTTACAAAAGTTTTATAGTAATGACCACTTGCCATACTTGAAATTACAACCTTACCTTTGCTTGATGAAGCGTGAATAAATTGATTATTTCCTAAATAAATTCCTGCATGAGATACTCTTCCCTTGCCTGTTGTAGCAAAGAATACTAAATCTCCTTTTCGCAGATTTTTTCTGCTTACGTATTTGCCATATTTACCTTGACTAGTTGAACTTCTTGGAATAGTTTTTCCTGTTGTTTTCTTTATTACATAATATGTGAATCCAGAACAATCAAATGATGATGGCCCTGATTTTGCCCATACATATTTTTTACCTAATTGTTTTTTAGCAAGAGTTATAATCTTACTTGATTTAGATGATGCAGCATATGTCTCTGTTGGCTTTGCTAAAATTGGCATTGCCATTGTTATAAATAGTGCAAATGCTACTATTTTCCTCTTACACTTTCCCATAATTTTATATAGTCAATAAAACTATATTCATTCAACCCCTTTCGTGTTTATACATTTTTAAATTTGTAATTATTTTGTAATATATCATATTAATATTATTACATTTTTGTAACTATTTTGCAAACAGTTCTTCCATATTTTTGAATAATAATTATTACTTTGTATTATTACTTTATAAAATAAATTTGTTTACAAAAAAAGACTGCCTATAATAGGCAGTCTAAAGAAATTATTTTCCACAGCATTTTTTGTATTTTTTACCGCTTCCACATGGACATGCATCATTTCTTCCAACTGTTTTTTCTTTAACAACAGTTTTAGTTTTTTTGTATGCTTTTTCTATTTCTTTTCTTTTTTCTACTGATAACATACCTTCCCAACCTGGTAAAGTGTATAACCATTCAGCTTCTACAGATAACATATTGAAGTATAATTTTTCGAAATCTATTTTTAAAGATATTTCAGAATCAGCTTCTATTTCTTCTAAAACAACATCTTCTTTTAAACTTTCGCTTATTCCATCTATGAATCCCATGAAGTATTCAACTGAAGTATTGTATTTAGCTGCTAAATCTGCAACTTTACCTTCTACTACTTCTACTTTGTTGTTTAATATTTCATTGTATATTGAAGCTTCTACTTTTAAGTATTCTTCCCAGAATTTTATTTCAGCTTCTTGAGTTTCAAGGTTTTCGCTTAATTCTCTCCATTTAGTTAATAAATTCATATTAACGCTCCTCCTAAATTTTATTGTAATTTAATTTTTAACTATTTTATTATATCACAATTAAATAGTTCTTTTAATACTTTAATAGCATGGTCTTGTTCTATAAAATAAGGACTACTTGCAATAGTTATAACTTTTGCCCCTTCTATTAATTTTTTTATCTTATCAACTCTAAAATCATAAGGGATATAATCCATATCTTTTGAGAATATATCTAAATCTATATCTAAAACATATTCTCCTTCTACTTTTATATCAAATCCATAAGAACTATCAATTATTATTACATTCGAGAAAATTCCTTTCTTTAATGCCGGTTGAATAAAGTTCCCCACATTAAGGACTTGATTTGTGTAATTAAATACATTATCTAAATTTTCTATATCAACATCATAATTTTCAGGCTCTCTCATGTCTTTATGTTGGTCAACATGAACTAATTGACAACCTTTATTAAATTCATTATTTTTTAAACTTTTATTCCAAAAATAAAAGGCATGATTGTGATTATCAAAAACATAGATAGTTTTATCATTTAGTTTATATTGGACTAAATTTTTAAGTCCTTTTGCTTTAATTTCAACATCTTCATCAATCTCGTTAAAAACTATATTCTCTCCAACCAATACATCATCTAAAGTGCCTTCTATTAATTTAGGTACAAAAATTCTTTTATTTTCTCTTTCTTCATATGAAAAAACATTATTTCCATAAGGTTTATCAATATAAAACCCTGTGTATCTTTCCATAATATCTCCTTATTTAAACATTAAAAATGTTCCATGGATATTCATTTGGAGTATCGCAAACAAATTCCATTCTTTCTTTTGTTGTAGGATGGTCTATTTCTATTTTGTAAGACCATAGGGCAATTTGCTGACCTACTTTATTTAAATTTTGACCATATCTTTGATCTCCAAATAGAGGATGTTTTCTACTCGCAAACTGTACCCTTATTTGATGTGGTCTACCTGTTTGTAAATCTATTTGAACAAGACTAAAATTCTTTTTAAAATCTAGCGTTTCATAAGATAATCTAGCGTCTTTAGCGTCTTTAGTATTTTTACTAACCACACTTACCATATTAGTCTTTTTATTTTTATATAAATAATCCATAAGATTATCTTCTTGTTTATTCATTTTTCCATGAATAACAGCTCTATAAGTTTTCTTGAATGATTTATTTCTTACTTGTTCTGATAATCTAGAAGCTGCTTTAGAAGTTTTGGCAAAAACCATACAACCTCCTACAGGCCTATCTAGTCTATGAACAAGACCAACAAATACATTTCCTGGTTTATTATATTTTTCTTTTAAATATTTTTTTAAAAGATTTACCATATCATCATCACTTGTATTATCACCTTGAGATAATATGTTTACAGGTTTTTCTACTACTAATAAATGATTATCTTCATATAGAACTTTAATCATTATTTTGTACTCTCCCATCTTCCAAATATACCACATGGAAGAACTTTTCCATCTCTTGATGTTGGTATTCCTATTTCTCCTGCATATATATTTCCACCTTTAGCTTTTCTAGCAACTGTAGCATCTAATATATGTTCAAGTATTATTGGAGATAAACCTGTTGTATAAGAGTTTATTAAGAAGAATAAAGGATTGTCTGATAATACTTTTGTACATAATTCAACTAATCCATATAATTTTTCTTCTATTTGCCAAACTTCTCCTTTTGGACCTCTTCCATATGATGGTGGGTCCATGATTATAGCATCGTATTTATTTCCTCTTCTTATTTCTCTTTCTACGAATTTAACAACATCATCTACTATAAATCTTACTTTTCTATCTCCAAGACCTGAAGTTTGTAAGTTTTCTTTTGCCCAAGTAACCATACCTTTAGATGCATCAACGTGACATACTTCTGCTCCTGCTGCTGCACAAGCTACTGTAGCTCCTCCAGTATATGCAAATAAGTTAAGTACTTTTATTGGTCTATTTGCTTTTTTTATCATATCCATTTGCCAGTCCCAGTTAGCTGCTTGCTCAGGGAATAAACCTGTATGTTTAAATCCTGTTGGACTTATATTGAATTTTAATCCGTGGTAATTTACTGTCCATTTTTGTGGGTATTTCTTTTTAGTTTCCCAGTGTCCGCCACCTTTTGCACTTCTGTGGTAATGACCATGAGGATTTTTCCAAAGTCCACTTTCGTTTTTAATTGGCCACATAACTTGAGGATCTGGTCTTCTAAGTACTATATCTCCCCAACGTTCTAATTTTTCTCCGTTACCCATATCTATAAGTTCATAATCTTTCCATTTATCTGCTAATAATAACATATGTATCCTCCTAATTATCTTACTAATCTTATGTATTATATCACACTAATTAATTTTATTTTAGGTATTTTAAAGAGTTTATATACTTTATTAACTTGATAATTTCAATATTTATAGGCTTTTATATCTATCTATTATTTTTTAATTTTAATTTGCATATAAATTAGTAATGTAAATTTTGTGTCTAGGAGGAATCAAATATGAATTACAATCAAGTAAATAATACATGTTTTTTCAATACATTATATATTCAGTATGTGGAAGATATCGGCCGAAATGAATATTTTTATTATGATCTAAAATATCCTGTTTTTTATAATGTTAAAAATGGTTATTTTCAAGTGAGTGAAAGTATTTTAAAAAATTTAAACAATACTATTAGTTCTTCTATTTATGATTTTAAACAAGGTATCTTCGAAGAAGAGCAACAAATAAATACCCAAAATCCAGATGGAAGTAAAACTAAAGTAAACTATAGAGTTTACTCAAATTATGATTTAACATTTAATAAAAATCACGTTGTTAGCTTTGTTATTAGCCTTTCTGCTTTTGAGGGAAATAATCCACAATACAATGATTTATATAACTATAATATAGATTTATTAACAGGTAACCAAATTTTACTTAAAGATATATTTAGACCAGAAGTAGATTATCTAAAATTAGTTTCTGATTTTGTTAATTATAAAATAAGTCAAAACCCTAATTCTTTTTATCCAAATACTACAGTAGGTATACCTGATGACCAATCTTTTTATTTAACAGATAAGGGAATTGTAATATACTTTGGATTAGATGAAGTATCACCTGCTGCTGGTGGAATTCCAAAGTTTTTAATGGAGTTTGAGAATTTTGAATCTTATATAAATCCTCGTTTTTATTGCAATGTTAGAAATATGAATTATAACAGATATAGAATGAACAGAGCTCCACAATATAATAATAGAATTTATTATTAATTTTTATTCACAATTATATATAAATTTTTTATAACAAAAGGCTGATTAATCCACATTAATCAGCCTTTTATTGATAACTATTCAGCTATATTATAAACTTTTATATCATTACTATTGATATATTTTTTATTTACTTTAACTAGTGCTTTTAACGTATCTAAAGATGTCATAACATCCACATTATACTCAGTAGCTGTTCTTCTTATTTTAAATCCATCTCTTGTCGCGTCATTACCTTTTGTAGGAGTATTTATAACCATGTCAACTTGATTATTCATTATTGCATCTAATATATTTGGTTTTCCTTCTCCTATTTTATTAACAGTTATGGCATCTATATCATTTTTTCTAAGAATTTTTGCCGTTCCTTCTGTTGCTAAGAAAGTATAACCTAAATTTTTCATATCTTTAGCTATTTCTAAAAATTCTTCTTTATCATGGTCATTTACAGTTGCTAAAACTATACCTCTATCATCTGATATACTTCTCCCTGATGCCATAAATCCTTTGTATAAGGCTTCTTCTAATGTTTGACCAACACCTAGTACTTCCCCTGTTGATTTCATTTCAGGCCCAAGACTGATCTCTGCTCCTCTTAATTTTTCAAAAGAGAATACTGGTTTCTTCACTGCATAGTATTCAGATTCTTTCTGAAGTCCTGGTTCATATCCAAGATCTCTGATCTTAGCTCCAGTGATCACTTTCGCTGCTAACGCTACAATCGGAATACCTGTAACTTTACTGATGTAAGGCACTGTACGGCTGGATCTTGGGTTTACTTCGATAACATATACTTCATCATCTGCTACGATAAACTGAATGTTGATCAGTCCGATAACATGTAATGATTTTGCAAGTTTCCTTGTATATTCTGCAATGATTCTCTTAATTCTATCTGTTAAATTGATAGATGGATATACAGAAATACTGTCTCCTGAATGGATTCCAGCACGTTCCACATGTTCCATGATTCCTGGGATCAGGATATCTGTTCCATCACAAACAGCATCGACTTCGACTTCTTTACCAACCAGATATTTATCGATCAGAATTGGATGTTCCTGTTCGTAACGGTTGATAACTTCCATGAATGCCGTGATATCTTCATCAGATACAGCAATCTGCATTCCCTGTCCACCAAGTACATAAGAAGGTCTTACAAGAACTGGATATCCAAGTTTATGAGCAACTTCTAATGCTTCTTCACA
>USRS01000076.1 GCA_900557165.1 uncultured Clostridium sp. | reverse complement strand
ACTATTCGGTTCTATAAACCAAGCATAATTTTAATAGTTTAAATTATAAATCTTAAAGGATAGATGTTTCAACATCTGTCTTTTTTTATATCATTCTTTAATAGAATTATTTTACATATATTTGAATCATTTATCCATAGACTTATTCATATTAATTATGATACGATAAAAAAAGAAGATAATTTTAATAATTATATATTTTTAATTTATGTAAATTATTAACTCTATTCTTATTAATTAATCTTACTCATTTCTATTATATAAATAATACTTTTCTTATTATTAATGTTGTTTTTAATTATCATATCAACTACATATACATATATGATAAGTAGCAATATTATTCTTTTTAGATGCTAATAATACCTGGTTATAATTCCAATATTAGTAATCTTGAAATTTAAATTTTAAATGTAAAAATATACTTATATATCTTCTTATCTTTCAAAAAATATCTAATTCTATAGCCTTGTATTGATATTTTATTTTTTTAATAAAAGGTAAATATTTTACTAGTCAAATACATATAATCTAATATTCATTTGATTTTATACATTTATTATTATCTATTTTTCAAATTATTAAAACTAAATAAAAGGGGGATTTTAACGTGTGCAATTTTATTTCAAAAAATCAAAAACTATTTGATGAATTAGATAGGGTAATTGATGTTCTTCCTGAAATTGATGAAAGCGCATTAATTTTTACCCTTAAAGAAGCACAAGGTATTTTTGGATACCTTCCTAGAGAAGTTCAACTTCATATTGCAAAAAGATTAAAAATTACTCCTGCTAAAGTTTATGGTGTTGTAAGCTTCTATTCTTACTTCTCTACTAATCCTGTTGGTGAACACAAAATAAGCGTGTGCCTAGGTACTGCTTGTTTTGTTAAAGGTTCAAAAAATGTACTAGCTGAGCTAGAAAAACAATTAGAAATAAAAAATGGTGAAACTACAAAAGACCTTAAGTTCTCTATTGAATGTCTAAGATGCGTAGGTGCCTGTGGACTTGCTCCTGTTGTTGTTATTGATGGTAAAGTATATAGTCGTGTTAGTCCAGATGATATAACTGATATATTGAATGAATACAGAGAATTAGAAGTTAACTGTTAGGGGGTAAATATATGAAAAGAATTAATTCATACGACGAATTAAAGGCTACTGTTGAAAAATATAAACCACTTCTTGACTTAAGAAAAAAAGATGGTATCAATGTTATTCCTGAAAAAAGAGAAATATTAGTTTGTGGTGATACTGGCTGTGCTTCTTCTGGTAGTATAAAAGTTTTAGAAGCTTTACAAGATGAAATAAAAAAAGCTAATCTTGAAGATTCTGTAAAAGTTCAACTTACTGGTTGTTTTGGTTTCTGCGCCATAGGACCTATTATAAAAGTTTACCCTGATAATATTTTCTATGTTCATCTTACTGAAGATGATGCTAAAGAAATAGTTGAAAGCCATATAAAAAATAATATTGTTGTTGAAAGATTATTATATGAAGAACCTGCTTTAGATAATATAAGAGTCAACAATGAAAAAGATATATCTTTCTATAAAAAACAAAATAAAATTGCGCTAAGAAATCTTGGATTAATTCATCCAGAACGCCTTGAGGAATATATTGCTAATGGTGGATACTTAGCTCTTGGAAAAGCTTTAAATGAAATGACTCCTGAACAAGTTGTTGAAGAAATGAAAGCCTCTGGACTTAGAGGTAGAGGTGGTGCTGGTTTCCCTACTGGTGTTAAGTGGGAAGCTGCTGCTAAAAATCCTCCTGTTAATGGTAAAAAGTTCGTAGTTTGTAATGCTGATGAAGGTGATCCTGGTGCTTTTATGGATAGATCATTGCTTGAAGGCGACCCTCATAATGTACTAGAAGCTATGGCAATATGCGGATATGCTATTGGTTCTGACATAGGCTATATATACATAAGAGCTGAATATCCTCGTGTTATAGAAAGATTAAAAATAGCCATAGCTGCAGCTGAAGAAGCTGGTTTGTTGGGTGAAAATATCATGGGTAGCGGATTTAACTTCAAACTTGAATTAAAATATGGTGCTGGTGCTTTCGTTTGTGGTGAAGGTACTGCATTAATGCATTCTATTGAAGGTAAACGTGGTGAACCTAGAATGAAGACTTTCTCTTCTTCTAAGCATGGTTTATGGAATGCTCCAACTTGCTTAAACAATGTTGAAACTTTCGGTAATGTTCCTGCAATTATAAATAAAGGTGCCGATTGGTTTGCTTCTTATGGTACTGAGGATTCTAAAGGTACTAAGGTTTTCGCATTAGGTGGAAAAGTCAATAATGTTGGATTAGTTGAAGTTCCTATGGGTACTACCCTTAGAGAAATTGTTTATGAAATAGGTGGTGGCATACCTAATGGAAGAGAATTCAAAGCTGTTCAAACTGGTGGACCATCTGGTGGATGTATATCTCCAAAAGATTTAGATACTCCTATAGATTATAAATCATTGTCTGATATAGGGTCTATGATGGGTTCAGGTGGTATGCTTGTTCTTGATGATACAGACTGTATGGTTGATATAGCAAAATTCTTCTTGGATTTCTCTGTTGATGAATCTTGTGGTAAATGTACTCCTTGTCGTATAGGTACTAAGAGATTATATGAATTATTAACTAAAATTTGTGAAGGAAAAGGATGCGAAGAAGATTTAGTTGATTTAAAAGATTTAGCATTAACAGTTAAAAATACGGCCTTATGTGGTTTAGGTAAATGTGCTCCTAACCCAGTTTTAAGTACTATGGATTGTTTCTATGATGAATATATAGCCCATGTTAGAGATCACAAATGTCCAGCCGGAAAATGTAGTGCTATGCTAGACTTTGTAATTACTGATGACTGTATAGGCTGTGGTTTATGTAAGAAAAATTGCCCTGCTGATGCAATCACTGGTAATAAAAAAGAAAAACATGTAATTGATACTACTAAATGTCTAAAATGTGGTACTTGTATAGAAAAATGTAAAAAGGGTGCAATTGTCAAAAGATAATTACAATAAGGAGGGTTTATTAATGAGTTTAGTCAATTTAACTATAAATGGTAAGGCTGTTTCAGTACCTGCTGATACAATGATATTAGAAGCTGCTAAACAAGTAAATATTAAAATACCAAGTCTATGTCACTTACATATGGATGATATAAAATTTGATAATCACTGTGCATCTTGTCGTGTATGTATGGTTAGTGCAGGAAGAAAATTAGTTCCTGCTTGTGGTACTTTAGTAAAAGAAGGTATGGTTGTAAATACTAATTCTCCAGAAGCATTAAAATTTAGAAGAAATGTTGTTGAATTAATGTTATCTGACCATCCTAAAGATTGTTTATCTTGTGTAAGAAATAAAGATTGTGAATTACAAGAAATTGCTGCTGAATTAGGAATTAGAAAAGTAAGATTTAGTGATGGTGAACAATCTACTGGTACTTATGATATATCAACAAAATCTATAGTAAAAGATAATTCTAAATGTATACTATGTCGAAGATGTGAAACTATGTGTAGCGAAGTTCAAACTGTTAAAGTTTTATCTGGTGTTAATCGTGGATTTAATACTGAAGTTTCAACATTCTTTGGTGCTGATTTAGCAAATACTAACTGTACATATTGTGGTCAATGTATAAGTGTATGTCCAACAGGTGCTTTAGTTGAAAAAGATAATACTCGTGAAGCTTGGACTGCTCTAGCTCAAAAAGAAAAACCAGTTATAGTTCAAACTGCTCCTGCTGTAAGAGTCGCTTTAGGCGAATCTTTTGGACTAGAACCTGGTTCTATATCTACTGGTAAAATGGTTGCTGCTCTAAAAGCTTTAGGTTTTGATTATGTATTTGATACTAACTTCGCTGCTGACTTAACTATTATGGAAGAAGCTAATGAGTTCGTAAATAGATTCGTTAAAGGCAAAAATTTACCTATATTAACTAGTTGTTGTCCAGCTTGGGTAAACTTTATGGAACATGAATATCCCGACTTATTACAACATTTATCTACTTGTAAATCTCCTCAAAGCATGTTCTCTCCAATAGCTAGACATTATTTTGCTGAAAAAGTTTTAAATAAAAAACCTGATGAAGTAATAGTTATGTCTATAATGCCTTGTGTTGCTAAAAAATATGAAGTATCAAGAGAAGAGTTAGGTAGAGATGGTTACTTAGATACTGACATATCTTTAACTACTAGAGAATTAGCTAGAATGATTAAAGAAGCTGGTATCGAGTTAGATAATCTAGAAGAAGCTGAATTTGATAGCCCTCTTGGTTATTCTACTGGTGCTGCTGACATATTTGGTGCTACTGGTGGTGTCTTAGAAGCTGCCCTTAGAACTGCTTATCATGATATAACTAAAGAAGAAGCTCCTTCTTTAGATTTCAAAGAAGTCAGAGGAATGACTGGTATAAAAGAAGCCTCTCTAGAAATTGCAGGTCATACTGTAAATGTAGCTGCCACAAGTAGTTTAGGAAATGCAAGAAAATTAATGGATGAGTTAAGACAAGGAAATTCTAAATATCATTTAATAGAAATAATGGCTTGTCCTGGTGGATGTGTTTCTGGTGGAGGTCAACCTTATAACCATGGTGACTATGATATAGTTAAAGCTAGAGCTAAAGCTTTATATGAAATAGACGCTCATAAAAAAGATCGTCTTTCTCACCATAATCCAGATATCATCAAGTTATATGATGAATTCTTAGGTGAAAGAGGAGGACATAAAGCTCATGATTTGCTTCACACTAAATACTCTGATAAAAGCAATATATTCGCTGAAGTAGAAGCTTAAAATAAAATTTGATTAATTTAAATTAAATAAATTAGGGAGTTATGAATTTATAAAAATATCATAGCTCCCTTTTTATTTTAATTATTATTTATCAATAGCCTGTGATAGCTTTTCTGTAAATTCCTTAGCTGCATCTATTCCCATTCCCTTTTGTCTAAAGTTCATAGCAGCAACTTCTATTATCATAGATGTATTTCTTCCCGGCTTAACAGGTATTACTAACTTTTCAATTTCTTTTCCAAGTATTTCTTCATACTCCCTGTCTAGTCCCAGTCTATCGTAATATTTTTTTTGGTTCCAATTTTCAAGTTCAATTACTAAGTCTATCGCCTTTTGATTTTTTATGGCACCAACACCATATAAACTTTTAACATCGATTATTCCTATCCCCCTTATTTCCATATAATGTTTAAGTAATTCTGGTGCTTGACCTACTAATCTACTTTCATCAACTTTTCTTATTTCAACAGCATCATCTGCAACTAATCTATGACCTTTTTGTATTAATTCCAAAGCAGTTTCTGATTTTCCTATACTACTTTCTCCTTTTATTAATACTCCTATTCCATATACATCAACTAAAACTCCATGTATTGTCACATGAGGTGCTAACTTACTATCTAAATAATTAGATAATCTATTTATAAATCTAGTCGTATTACTTTTACTACTTAAAACTATTCTTTGATATTTTTTAGCCTTTTTTATTATATCTTTATCTACTTCTAATCCTCTAGTTACTATTAAAACAGGAATCTCATATGAGAAAAATTTATCTAATACTTCTTCTCTTTCTTTTTTGCTTATATTTTGAAAATAAGTATACTCTGTTTTACCTATTATTTGAATTCTTTCATAAGGAAAATATTCAAAATATCCAGCTAAAGGTAAACCTGTTCTATTCACATCTTCAGATTCTACAAAATATTCTTCTTTCTCTGGCATATAAACTACTTCTAAATTTAAATCTCTCATCAATTGAGATATGGATACTCTGTCTTTTACTGTCTCTATCAATTATTTACTCTCCCTTTCTAAAATAATCATAAATATTTTGTGCCACTCTTTTATTTAATCCATCAATTTCTGATAATTCTTCTATTGAAGCATTTTTTATTTCTTCAATATTTTTGAAATGAGATAATAATGCTTTTTTTCTTTTTTCCCCCACACCAGGAATATCATCTAAAGTTGATTTTGTTAAAGATTTATTTCTCAAACTTCTATGATAGCTTATGGCATAGTTATGGACTTCTTCTTGAATACTTGCCACAAATCTATATAAATTTGATGTTCTATCAAGTTCAATTTCTTTTGTAGCACATATTAATCCCTTTGTTCTATGTCTATCATCTTTGTACATTCCCCAAAGAGGTATATCTATATTATATTTATCAAAAACTTTTTGTACAGCACTAACTTGACCCTTTCCTCCATCTAATAAAATTAAATCAGGAAAATCACCTTTTTGCAATCTTCTTTCTAAAATTTCTGCCATGGAATCATAATCATTTGGACCTTCAACAGTTTTTATTTTATACCTTCTGTATTCTTTTTTATCTTTTAATCCATTGGTGAAAACAACCATAGCTCCTATAGAGTCAACTCCTTGTATATTAGATATATCATATGATTCTATTCTCCTTGGAGCTTCTTCTAATCCTATCACTTCAGCTAATTCTATTAAAGCGCCTTCACTTTTTTCATATTTTCTTTTATTTAAACTTGAGAATTTCTCTAAGTACTCCATAGCATTTTTTTTCACCATGGCTATCAAACTTTTTTTATCGCCTTTTTGAGGTATTCTAATAAAAACTTTTTGACCTTTTATATTAGATAGCCATTCTTCTAAAACTACTTGGTCTTCTATTTCACTTTCTATAATAATTTCTTTTGGTATATATTCCGCCTTCATATAAAATTGCTTTACAAAAGATGAAAGTATAGCTTCTTTACTTGAATCCTTAGTGCCTTCCAAAATAAAATGTTCTCTTCCAACAACTTTACCATGTCTAATAAAGAATGATTGCACACAGGCTTCTTCATCATTATAAGCCATGGCAATTATATCTTGATTTACATTATCTGTAGATACATCAATTTTTTGTTTTTGCATCATTTCTTGAAGATTTAATATTTTATCTCTATAAATAGCAGCCTCTTCAAAATTAAATTCCATGGAACATTTATTCATTTTTTCTTTTAAAATTTCTATTAATTTTTCTTCTTTTCCAGATAAAAATAATAGTATTTCTTCTATCATTTTGTCGTATTCTACTTTAGAAATATGACCTGTACAAGGTCCAATACACCTTTTTATATGATAATTTAAACAAGGTCTCATCTTGTTTTTAATAGCTCTATCAATATCTATATTGCAAGTTCTTATGGGATAAATATTTCTAATCACATCTAATGTATCATTTACAGCTTCCACATTTGTATATGGTCCAAAATATTTTGCTTTATCTTTAAGAACTCTTCTAACTTTTAAAACCCTTGGATAATCTTCATTTACCGTAACTTTTATATAAGGATATGTTTTGTCATCTCTTAATAAAACGTTGTATTTAGGTCTGTATTTTTTTATTAAATTACATTCTAAAATCAATGCTTCCAATTCTGAATCTGTAATTATATACTCAAATGATTTTATATTTTTAACCATTGATTTTACTTTGGAAGAATGATTTTTAGATGATTGAAAGTATTGTCTTACCCTATTTTTTAAGGAAATAGCCTTTCCAACATAAATTATTTTATCATTTTCATCTTTCATTAAATAAACTCCAGGTTCCCCTGGTAGTTTTTTTAATTGCTCTTTTATATCAAACACTTTTGATCCTCCAAAATTAGCTTCTTATCTAAAATTTCATTTATATCTTTCCCTATAATAAAACTTCTAACTTATATAAGTTAGAAGTTTATATTTAATTTGATATTATATTTTTTATTCAAAATATTTTTTTAGGAATTGCCCTGTATATGAATCTTCCACTTGAGATACTTCTCTTGGTGTTCCTTTTGCAATTATTTTACCACCTTTATCTCCACCTTCTGGTCCTAAGTCGATAATATAATCACAAGTTTTTATAACATCTAAATTATGCTCTATAACAACTATTGTATTTCCAGTGTCAGCAAGTCTTTGTAAAACTTGAATTAACTTATCAACATCTGCCATATGAAGTCCTGTTGTAGGTTCATCAAGGATATATAAAGTTTTTCCTGTTGGTCTTTTGCTTAATTCTGTTGCTAATTTAATTCTTTGAGCTTCTCCTCCTGATAATTGAGTAGAAGGTTGACCAAGTTTAATATAAGAAAGTCCCACATCCATTAATGTCTCTAATTTTCTTTTTATTGATGGTATATTTTCAAAGAATTCTAATGCTTCTTCCACATTCATATCAAGTACATCTGCTATACTTTTATCTTTGTACTTAACTTGAAGTGTTTCTCTATTATATCTCTCACCTTTACATATTTCACAAGGCACATATACATCAGGTAAGAAATGCATTTCTATTTTTATTATACCATCACCTTTACAAGCTTCACATCTACCGCCTTTAACATTGAAACTAAATCTTCCTTTTTTGTATCCTCTAGCTTTAGCTTCGTTAGTTGTAGCAAATAAATCTCTTATTTGATCAAATACTCCTGTGTAAGTTGCCGGATTTGATCTTGGCGTTCTTCCTATTGGGCTTTGATCTATATTTATTACTTTATCTATATTTTCTAATCCTAATATCTCTTTATGTTTTCCTGGTCTTTGTCTTAATCTATTAACTTTACTTGCTACACCTTTATAAAGTATAGAGTTAATTAATGAACTTTTTCCTGAACCAGAAACTCCTGTTATACATACAAATTTTCCAAGAGGTATTTTAGCATTTATATTTTTTAAGTTATTTTCTTTAGCACCCTTAATTTCTATAAAGTTTCCATTACCTTCTCTTGTGTGCTCTGGAATTTCAATTACTTTTTTACCACTTAAATATAAACCTGTCATAGATTTTGGATTTTCTAAAATTTCATCTAAAGTACCTTGAGCTACTATTTGTCCTCCATGTACTCCTGCACCTGGTCCAATATCAACCACATAGTCAGCTTCTCTCATAGTATCTTCATCATGTTCAACAACTATTAAAGTATTTCCTATGTCAGTTAAATGTCTAAGGGTTCCTATTAATTTTTCATTATCCCTTTGATGAAGACCTATACTTGGTTCATCAAGTACATATAAAACACCAACTAAAGCAGAACCTATTTGAGTAGCAAGTCTAATTCTTTGAGCTTCTCCTCCTGATAATGTACCTGCCTTTCTAGATAATGTTAAGTATTCTAATCCAACATCTCTTAAGAAAGATGCTCTTTCTTTTATTTCTTTTAATATTTCATGTGCTATAAATTTATTTTTTTCACTTAATTCTAAATTATCAACAAAATTTAATAAGTCTTTTACTGATAAATCTGTTACTTCAATTATATTTTTTCCACCTATTAAAACAGATAAAACTTCTTTTTTAAGTCTGTTACCTTTGCATCTTGGACAAGGTATTTCTGCCATATATTCTTCGATTTTTTCTCTAGAATACTCTGAATTAGTTTCTCTGTATCTTCTCTCTAGATTTACTATAACTCCTTCAAATGGTGCTTTATATTCTCTTCTTCCTCCAAATTTAGAATCAAATACAAATTCAACCATTATATTATTTTCACCATAAAGTAATTCTTGAACGAAATCTTCTGGTAAATCTTTAAATGGAGTGTCTAAAGATACATTAAAGTGTGCAGCTAAACTTTGTACCATTTTACTATAATATGTGTCATCACCAGTACTTACATTCCCCCAGGCAGCGATGGCTCCTTGCTTAATACTTAATTCTTTATTTGGTATAACAAGTTCTGGGTCAACTTCTCTACTTTCTCCTAAACCATTACACACATCACAAGCACCAAATGGAGCATTAAATGAAAACATTCTTGGAGATAGCTCTTCTATACCTATTCCATGTTCTGGACAGGCAAATTTTGTAGAGAATAAAGTTTCTTCTCCATCTATTATTTGAGCAATTACAAGCCCATCAGATAGTTTAACTGCTGTTTCTATGGAGTCAGCAAGTCTAGCTTCTATTCCGTCCTTTACTACTATTCTATCTACCACAACTTCTATATTATGTTTTTGATTTTTATTTAATTCTATTTCATCTGTAACTTCATGATTTTCTCCATCTACTCTAATTCTTACGAAACCATCTTTAGCAATACTATCAATTAATTTTTTATGTGTTCCTTTTTGTCCTCTAACCACAGGAGATAAAATTTGTAGTTTAGTTCTTTCTGGAAATTCTAAAATTTTATCAACTATCTCTTGTATGGTCATTTGTGATATTGGTTTATTACATATTGGACAGTGAACATCTCCTACTCTTGCAAATAGAAGTCTTAAATAATCATAAATTTCTGTTACTGTACCAACTGTAGAACGAGGATTTCTCGATGTTGTTTTTTGATCTATTGATATAGCTGGTGATAACCCTTCTATATATTCAACATTAGGTTTTTCCATTTGTCCTAAAAACTGTCTTGCATATGATGATAAACTTTCAACATATCTTCTTTGTCCTTCTGCATAAATTGTGTCAAATGCTAAGGAAGATTTTCCAGAACCTGATAGCCCTGTGAAAACTATAAATTTATTTCTTGGAAGTTCTAAGCTGACATTTTTAAGGTTATGCTCTTTTGCACCTCTTATAACGATTTTATCTTCCATTAATTTTTTATCCTTTCTTCCAACTCTTTTATCTTATCTCTCAATTGAGCAGCTCTCTCAAACTGTAAATTTTGAGCAGCTTCCATTATTTCTTTTTGTAAAGCTTCTATATTATTTTGAACATCGTATTCATCTTCACTCTCACAAATTCCAAATACAACTTCATCATCTGCTGGTTTAAGTGTTTCAATACTATCTCTAACACTCTTTTTAATTGTTTTTGGAATAATGTTATGTTCTTTATTATATTGATCTTGTATTTCTCTTCTTCTTTTAGTTTCTTCAATAGTAGCTGCCATTGAACGAGTTATTTTATCAGCATACATTATAACTCTACCTTCTGAGTTTCTAGCTGCACGTCCAACTGTTTGTATTAAAGAAGTTTCAGATCTTAAGAAACCTTCTTTATCTGCATCTAAAATAGCCACCAATGAAACTTCTGGTATATCTAAACCTTCTCTAAGTAAGTTTATACCCACTAATACATCAAATTTACCAAGTCTTAAGTCTCTAATTATCTCAGTTCTCTCTAATGTGTCTATATCTGAATGCAAGTATTTAACCTTAATTCCTATTTCTTTTAAATAGTTAGTTAAATCCTCACTCATTTTCTTAGTCAATGTGGTGATTAAAACTCTTTCACCTTTTTCAATTACTTGATTTATTTCTCCAACTAAATTATCTATTTGATTTTCAATTGGTCTAACTTCTATTATTGGATCAAGTAATCCTGTAGGTCTTATTATTTGCTCTGTTACAGTTGTAGAATGCTCAATTTCATAAGGTCCTGGTGTTGCTGAAACAAATAATACTTGATTTATATTTTCTTCAAATTCCTCAAAATTTAAAGGTCTATTGTCATAAGCTGAAGGTAATCTAAATCCATTTTCTATTAATGATTGCTTTCTTGATCTGTCACCTGCATACATCCCTCTAACTTGAGGTATAGTAACATGTGATTCATCAACAATTAATAAAAAATCATCTGGGAAGAAATTCATTAAAGTATAAGGTTTTTCTCCTTCTTCTCTTCCAGTTATATGTCTAGAATAATTTTCTATCCCTTGACAAGTTCCTATCTCATTTAACATTTCTATATCATATTTTGTTCTTTGTTCTATTCTTTGAGCTTCTAATAACTTATCATGCTCTTTAAAATATTTAACCCTTTGTGATAATTCATTCTCTATTGCTTCAACTGCATGAGCAACTTTTTCTGGAGTTGTAACGTAATGTGATGCAGGGAATATAGCTACGTAATTTCTAGTCCCTAAAATTTTTCCTGTAACATAATCTATCTCTACTATTCTGTCTATTTCATCACCAAAAAATTCTATTCTTATAGCTCTTTCATCATTACTAGCAGGAAATAGCTCTAATATATCTCCTCTAACTCTGAAAGTTCCTCTAATAAAGTTAATATCATTTCTTTCATATTGAATTGATACGAGCTTTCTGATTAATTCATCTCTGTCCATTTCCATTCCTGGTCTAAGAGATAACATAAGTTTTTTATAATCATCTGGATCCCCAATACCGTATATACATGAAACTGAAGATACTACTATTACATCATCTCTTTCTAATATGGATGCAGTGGCTGAATGTCTTAATTTATCTATTTCATCATTTATACTTGCATCTTTTTCTATATATGTATCACTTGATGCCACATAAGCTTCTGGTTGATAATAATCATAGTAACTTACAAAATATTCAACTGCATTATTAGGGAAAAATTCTTTAAATTCACTATATAGCTGAGCTGCTAAAGTTTTATTATGAGCCAGTATTAATGTTGGTTTTTTTACTTCCCTTATTATATTTGCCATAGTAAATGTTTTACCCGAACCAGTTACCCCTAATAATGTTTGAAATTTTTCATCATTATTTATAGATGTAACTATGTCTTTTATAGCTTCTGGTTGGTCGCCCATAGGTTTAAAATCTGACTGAAGTTCAAAATCCATATATCTTCACTCCTTCCGAACACTAATTTACATTATTAAATTATACCATAATATTATAATTTCTAATGAATAATAACCTTATTTTACCCATTAACATATCATTTCAATCTTATAGTACAAGTATGCATCTAAAAAGTAAATAGTAATATAGAAAACACGAAAAAACCATGTGCAAATAATCATTTACACATGGTTTTTATATAAATTGGTGACCCATCGGAGATTCGAACTCCGGACACCTTGATTAAAAGTCAAGTGCT
>USRS01000075.1 GCA_900557165.1 uncultured Clostridium sp. | reverse complement strand
CTTATATAATAAATCCAATTAGGTCAGCTTATAGTACAGTCAGTTCAATATTCAGCAGTATTTATAATACTATTAGTAGCAAGATTAATGCTGCTAAGAATGCAGTTGGTAATGCAATAAATAGAATGAAATCATTCTTTAATTTCAGATGGAATATACCATCAATAATTCCACACATTGAATGGCAAAGTAAATCATTTAATATATTGGGAATGAGTAAGAGCTTTAGCATTCCTAAGATCAGCTGGAATGGATTAGGAGGAATATTCACACAACCAACATTATTTGCGACTCCAAATGCAGGAATACAAGGTGTTGGAGAAAAAGGACCAGAAGCTATATTACCTTTAAATTCCTTTTATGGGTATTTAGATAGCTGTGTGGAACGCTTAATAGAGAATCCATTTAAAATTGATACAAAAGATTTGGGTAATGAAATTAAAGAAGCGATTGAAGGATCAGCAGTTTATATGGATGGAAAAAAAGTAGGATTACTTCTAACTAATAGAATAGATCAAAATATAAAAGCTAAAGAAACTAGAATATCAAGACTTTTAGGAGAAATATAATAATTATTCCCCAAGAAGCATAGGAAATAATTTTAAATATAAAAGGGACATCTCTTACTTAGAGACATCCCTTTTTGAAATGGATTTACATTATACATACAGAAGCTTAACGCAAAATATTATAAAACTACAAAAATACCAATAATATAATATTTTTAGGACTTTTGTCCTGATATTATTATATCACAACTTAGTTGGTAAACTAACTATTTTAAATTTATTTTTCTAAAAGGGGTGTGGGAATATGAGTAATGAAGAATACATGAAGTTATATGAGCAATTCAAGCCAATGATAATCAAGCTAGTCAATAAATGGAGCAGAATTGGAGTGATTGAATATGATGATCTTATGCAAATTGCACTGCTTGCATTAATACATGCCTATAACACTTTCGATGACACCAAAGGAAAGAAATTTAGTAGTTATGTGTACGATATTATTGAGTATAGAATGAGAAAAGAAATATATATTGTTGATAAGAAAAATAAGAATAAGCCTGCTATCTCGCTTAATGCAGTAATAGAAAATAGTGAAGGAGATACGGCTGAATTAATAGACTTAATAGCAGATAAAGTAGATCTTCAAGAGGAACTAGAGGAGAAATTAATGCTGCAAACTTACAAGAGAGAAATAGAAAAATATTTGGATGCAAATAAATCTAACATCTGCATACTTAGATGGTTTGAGGATTGTCCATATGAATATATTGAAAAAGTCACAGGCATTAGTAACATACATGGTACACTTAGAGAAGCTAGAATGGCACTTATAAGAAAATCTCTATTATTCAGAAATGAGTACAGACGAATATATCATATAGATGAATATGATACAGAGAGATCAGCATTAATTAATAGTTAAGCGAAAAATTTACAAGTGTGAAAAGTTCCACAGTTGTTTAAATTACATAAAAATAGCCATACCACTTTTAATGATATGGCTAAAAATGAAAAGGATAGACCATTATAGTAGATAAAAATAAATACTAAGAATAAAAAATATTTCCAATTCAAGCTTTAGAAACTTGTATATATATATTATAACATTTAATGTCTATAAATGCATAATTTTATGCATAGTTTTAAGACCAAATTAAAAATATTTAAAATAAAAAATAATAGTGCTAAAAGCACTGAAATAACTAAAAAAAAACTAAAAAGTATCCAAGGCAGATATTTTGGGAAATAATCAAATTTTGTCCATAAATAACAATATCCTTTTATGAACTTTTAGGTTATAATTATTCTATATAGAATGAAAAGGAGATTAACTAATATGAATAAGACATTTTTTTATCTTAGGGTATCTAGTAAACAGCAAAACTTGCAATTGCAAATAGATGCCATGGATAAATTTATAAAAGAAAATAATATAGAAGATCCAAAGATATATACTGAAAAGCAGACCGGAACAAATACTAATAGACCAGAACTAAAAGCCTTATTAAAAGCTATGGGTAAGGGTGATTTGCTTGTTTTGTGGAGTTTAGACCGCTTAAGTAGAAATTATAATGACTGTAAAAAGCTATGGTCCGATATTACTGGAAGAGGTATAGATATTCATGTAATTACAATGCCTATGCTTGATACAAGAAATTTTAAAGGCCCTATGGAAACTTTTATAAATGACCTTATAATTTCAATTCTTAGTTACGTTGGACAGCAGGAAACTGAATTAAGAAGAGAAAGAGCCATTGCCGGATTAAAAGCTATGAAAGTAAAGGACGGAAAAAGAATTTCAATTAAAACAGGAAAACCAATTGGTAGACCTAATATGATTTATCCTAAAAATTTCGAAGCTATAATGAAACAACAGCAGGACAAGGAAATATCCTTAAAACAAGCATTAGCTGCATTAGATATGCCTAAAAGTAGTTACTATAAATTAGTTAATCAGTGGAAAAAGGATAATGCAAAATAAATACTAAATTACTACTACTACTAAATTAATACCAAAGTAGTTATAATTGTATAGAGGTGATAGGAATTGAATAAAGAGAGCTTTGAAAAATTAGATATAATACAGCAAATAGAATTTGTTAATGAAAAATTAAAAGAAGGATATAGCCTAAGCAGATTAGCTAAAGAAGGAATTACAAGCGCACCATCTACTATGAGAGATAGATATGAAAGAGTTCATTATAAATACAATAAAGATACTAAGCAATTTGAAAATATAGTAGAAATTATGCCTTCCGTCAACGATGAAATATGTGTCACGAAAGATGATAGTAATAAAGTAGTAATATCAGAAAATAATATTCAAGAATGTTCTAGTAGTAATAAAGTGGTAATGACGGAGCAAGTAAATAACAAGGTTCTGGAGCAAATACTGCTTAACTATAATTCTATGAGTAGTAAGCTTGATGAGGTTTACAACTGGTATCAAAAAAGTAGTAATAAAGTAGTAACAGGTGATTTAAATATAGATAATTTTGAAGGAAAAGTTGTAACAAGGAGCTATAAAATTTATGAAGATGTTCAAAAAGAATTTGCTGAGTTTTGTGCCAGCAGTAAATATAGAGTACAAGATATTTTAACTCAAGCAATAAAGGAATTTTTAGAAAAATATAAATAAAACCCTTTAACATGGTTAAAGGGAATTTTTTTAGGATAACATACTATATGTAAACTAAATAACATGTTTCACGCAAAACACTTATAAATTTACATTTTATTTCGAAAACTATTTTGAAATTAAAAATGAATACGTTATAGATATGATTATGTTATAATAGTTCATATAAAGAATGGAAATTTAAAAGGCCAAGTGCTGCAACACTTGACCTTGACACAATTTAAAAAAATGCACTGATACGGATATACAATTTTCTAAATTGGGTATTTTGTTTTTCATTTATAAAACTATTATACCCTATTTATATTTTTTTTTAAACATAAAATTCAATGAAGAATAAAAAAAGGGGTGTATATTATGAGAAAATACGAATTTAAAACTTATGAAGAATTTCTAGAAGCTCAAAGACAAAGAAGTTCAGACTGGTATCAAAAGAATAGAGAGTGGAAAAAAGCTTATCAAAAAGCTAAATATAGAGGAGAAACTCTAACTAAAGAACAATTCGAACTGAACCAGCTACAGGAGCTGGAGAAATAATAAATCTTATCAGTGCAATTCTTTTAAATATGTCAATTTCTTTTAAATAAACTTAAAGAAGGTGACTGACAATGACAGACTTAAACAAATCAATAAAAAATATAAAATCCCTGGATAACTTGATGAATGTTATGCAGCATTATGGAATCAGTTTCAAAAAAGGCAGTACAGGGTATGTGGCAAAATGCCCTTTCCATAATGAAAAAACTCCTAGTTTTAGGCTAAAAGAAAAAAATAATGAAGCCTTTTATAAATGTTTTGGACAATGTAATGCTGGAGGAGACATAATTAATTTTATAAGAGAAAAAGAAGGTATAACAACTTTAGAAGCTGTAAAAAAAGCTTATGAAATATTAAATATTAAACTTGATATTCAGCCTTCTAAGTTAGATGAATTAAAAGATTATATAGAAAAAAATATAAAGCTAGATGGGTACTACATAGAGAATATGTATACTTACATGTTAAATAGTGATACTCCAAGCTTCATCAAAGTTAAATTTAGAAATAAATTTGATAAAACTAAAAAAGATATGAGGACCTATAAAATAATTGATATGGGTGATTATTATAAGCTAGGTACAAAAGCAAAAGATGGAGATTACAATTACACAATATATAATTATCCAAAAGTTAAAGAAGCTATAAATAAAATGACTAATGTGTATTTTGTTGAAGGTGAAAAAGACGCTGATACACTTAATAAATTAGGTTTAACAGCAACAACAATGTATACCAAAACAAATGATGAAAAAATATGGAACAAATATAAAATACAGTTACAAAATGCCAAGATAGTATTTATTGGAGATACCGGCAAGGCTGGAGAAGAATTTAAGCAGCTGGTATGGAAGCATTTAAAAGATGTTATTCAAACATTTAAAGTAGTAGATCTTCCAGGATTAAAAGAGTTAGGCGACAATAAAGATGTAACAGACTGGTTAGAAGCTGGACATATAAAAGAAGAATTAATAAAAGCCATAAAAGATAGTTGGGATTGGAAAAAATCTACTAAATGGAAAGATGTTACTGAAGTTACTAAGCAAAACGGCACTGTGGAAATAAAACCATTAAATACTATTGATAACTTCAAATTAATATTAGAGCGTGCAGAAACAAAGATATATAAAAATGAAATTACAAAAGTATTATCTGTGGAAACTAATTTCTTCAAAAATAAAACACTTGATACACTTATAACAGAAATAAAATCTCATTGTACAAAAGAACGTTTCAGAATACTTAAGACTGATGTTAGGGATTATATTGAAGCTATAGGAAATGAAAATACTATAAACCCTTTTAAAGTATGGATGGATCAATTACCGCCGTGGGATAGAACATCAAGAATAGATGAATACTTAGATAATTTTGTTACTGTTGATGGTTATAATCAAGAACTGAAAAAACTTCTTATGACGAAATGGCTATTATCATTCTGTGGAAGTGTTTATGATTCAAATTATAAAGCTTATGGATTATTGATATTAAAAGGTGAACAAGGTATTGGAAAAGGTGAATGTTTTAAAAGACTTATACCAATAGATGAAGATTGGGTATTTCTAGGGGAACAAGAGTACAAAGGTGATAGAGATAATATCCAAGCTCTAACTTCTCATCTAATAGTTGAGTTTTCAGAATTTGCTAGATCTGCTAAAAAAGTAAATGAGTTCAAAGGATTTGTAACAGCTGAAAAAGATGCACTATCTTTAAAATATGATAAATATATCACTACTAATAAAAGAAATAACATTTATTTTGCTACTGTTAATGATAGTGAATTTTTATTGGACGATAACAATAGAAGAATGTGGATTATTGATCTAGAATCTATTAACTGGGAAGGTATTAATAATTTTGACTATACGCAATTATGGACTGAATTAAAAGAAATATATTTAGCTAACCCAATTATAGAAAATCAGCCTTGTTATCATCTACAAAACGATGAAAAAGATAAGTTACAAGAATCCAATAAAAATTATAATTTTAAAAGTGAATTAGGAACAGTATTGGAATCATTATTAGATTTTGATAATCCACAGCGTTTATGGGTAAGAAGTGCAGAAGTTTTAAGTATGATAGATGTAAAAGCTAGTGGGACATCAATCACAAGAGAATTGAAGAAGCTAGGAGAGGAGACAAGCAAAGATACTCCAATAAAAGGAATGCCTAGAGGAAGATATAATAGTTGTCCTTTACCAAGAAATTGGTGTGGAGAAATTCCTAAAAGATTTAAAAATAGATTAAAGGATCAACATAACTTAAAACTTGTGGAAGTTTCTAAAAAAAGTGTGGAAGTTTCTAAAAAAAGTGTGGAAGTTTCCACAGATAATAAAATAAAAGAATTACAAAATAAAAATATAGAGCTTCTAACAGAAAAAAGAAATCTACTAGAAAAAATTGAAGTACTTGAAAATAAATTAGAAGAATTATTAGAAATCAACCGCTGGTATGAACAAAATTTTAATAAAAAAGAAGTGTAAACTGAAAAATATGTGTGGATTTCCACACTTTATATTAATTTTTAAAAAAATTAAAAAAAGAAGTGTGGAGACTCACACAGTTTTTATATACTTTTTTCCACACTTTTACACACTTATATTTTTATCATCTGTGTAAAAATAGCTTAGTAATATCAACTATTCTCACATATACACACTTTCCACACTTATTTTCAGCAAAATTATAAAAAATATAAATATATATATAAATAACCTTTAAATATATAAAATATATAAAAAATATAAGTTTTGAGTAAAATGTGTGTGGAAACTGTGGAGCTTACAAAACTTTATAAGGATGGAGATGAAATTAATATTAGAATTATAATTTTGGAGGGAATATGCTATGTATGAGGGATATCCGAAAGAAATTCTTGATAAAATGAAAGATCTAGGGTTATGGGGAAAATCATTAGAAGAAATAGTCAAGATATCCGTAAGATCTTGTAGCGACATGAAGTTCATAACTAGACAGGGGAAAAATAAAATAAGTGATTTTGAATTTAATAAAAAGGTTGAACAGCTGGAGCTTAATCAGATTAAAATTTTAGAGAAAATAAAAGAACTCCATTTGTAGTTCAACAAAAGCATAGTGTGGAATCAATCTGCTTTTCTTGATTAAACAGAGAAGGAGAATTAGTACAATGCAAAATAAGATAAAATATAAAATAATTATTGATACTAGAGAAAAACAAATAGATCATATACTGAAAGCTTTTGAAAAGAATAATATCTCTTATGAACGTAGAGCTTTGCCTATGGGTGATTACATAATAGAAGGTCCAAATGGCCATGTGCCAAACGTTGTAATTGAGAGAAAGGCTTCTATAGATGAACTTGTAGGAAACTTATTAGATACATCTACAAAGGATGAGAACGGCAATAATAGATTTACTAGAGAACTTATAAGAGCTAAGAAAGCCAATAAGAAGTTTATATTACTGATAGAGGATGAAAAGTTTTATACAAATTTATTAAAAGGGAATTATCGTTCTAACATGAATCCGAAAGCAGCAAAAGGCATGATTATGAGTTTGGAAGCTAAATTTAACAACCTAAATATAGTGTGGATGGAGAAAAGAGAAGTAGCCTCTTATATAAATTCAATTTTGTATTATGCAATTAGAGAAGATTTAAAAGAAAAATAGATTTAGAGGGACTGGATACCATTTTAGTATCCAGTTTTTTTATTTATTTTTATTTTTTTCATATAATTTAAATTTTACATATTCTAGTATATAATCTTCTATTTCTTTAAGAAATTCTTTATCACTT
The DNA here is from genome assembly GCA_900557165.1 of uncultured Clostridium sp. GTDB lineage: Bacteria > Bacillota > Clostridia > Peptostreptococcales > Peptostreptococcaceae > Terrisporobacter. The sequence goes on along the minus strand of USRS01000075.1, from coordinate 5,355 downwards.
ATAAAGCAGCCTCTATCAAATAGATAGTTCTGTAGAGAATCCAATGGATCATCTTCTTTATGTATATCTGGAATAAGTCTAGTTATATCTGTATTAAGAGTTTTGCATATATCTTTAAGTACATCAAAAGGTATATTATTGCCAGACTCATATTTTCTAATTGATATTTCAGACTTTCCTATTAGCTTTCCTAGTTCTTTTTGAGTAAGATTATTTTCTTTTCTAAGTATTTTAATTTTATTGCCAAGGTCCATGAATTCACCTCCCACCGCTTATCTCTTTGTTAAATTATATCATAACCGATAAATTTTTTATCTAAAATTATAATAAATATGTTGCATAGATAAAATTTTTATCGTATTATATAAATATAGATAAATAAATTATCGCAAAGGAGGTTAGATATGAAAAGTTTTAAAATAGCTAGAATAAAAAAAGATTTAACTCAAAAGCAATTATCGGAAATGCTAGGTATGTCAATAGCCACTGTAAATCGACTTGAGAACGGAAGTAAACCTATAGATGACATAAAGGTTAGAGATTTAAAAAAAATATGCTCAGCATTAGATTTGGACGTAGTGGAGTTTATTAAAAAAAAGGATTAATCACTTGAGTTACTGACCTAAAGATAAAATTAAATTTAGGGGGAGTAATAAAATGAGTAAAAAGAATAATGATGTTTTTGAAGTTTTTAGCGCAATGGAGGGCGAAAGTAATAAATTAAATGGAGTTGTGTCAATACTATATGCAATAGCCGATGCTATGAGTTATGGGACAAGTAATCCAAAGGAATTTAAACCAGCGATAGAATTAGCAGCGACTACACTACAAGATTTCAGCATTAAGCATGAAGGATTAATAGATCAAGGATGCGAATTGGTAAAAGAAAATAAATTAGAAGCAATTAAATAAGGAGTTTATGAAATAGATTTAGTAATTGTGGGTGAATTATATTCACTCACTTTTAAATATGATGTAGTGTTAAAAATAAATTTTAAAAGTTCTATAAAAGACACTACAAAAGGGGGGTAAGTATGTTTTGTAAGATTAGAAAAGGTAAATGGTCTTATACTATTTATGCATGTAGCAGAGAAAGAGTTAATGGGAAAGTAGTGTCAAAAGATATAAAGCTATGTAGCCTGGCGTGGCACTCATTATATGAAATAGATGAAGAAATAAACGGACTAATAGAGGATGTACCAGTTGATTTAATGAGAATAATTAATAAAGTTTATCTTAGAAATAAAGATGTTGAATTAGATTTTGATGATGTAGTGGAAAAACTTATCATTGCAAAGAAGGAATATTACCCTACATATAAAGAACAATCAATTAAAGCACATCGCAAATTCGAAGAAGAAAAAGAGCTTAAAAAAGAAAAAGAGCTTATGGAATATGAGTATTTTAAAAACAAATTTAGCTCACTGTACAATAAAGAACTAACAGAAAAATATCAAGAAGGCTATAATCGTGGATTACTAGAAAATTTAATGAATAGTAGTGGAAAAAATAATAGTTGCAATAGTAAAGAAATGAAACTACTGAAAGAGGCATTCAAGTTGCTATCTATGAAGCATCACCCAGACAAAGGCGGAGATAATGAAACTATGGCAGCAATTAACAACTTAAAAGAAAAAATTCTCAAATAGGGCTGGAGAGATCCAGTTCTTTTTTATTGAAAATATTGACGAAATTCTTAATGGTTATGCCAACGGAGTTCCAGGCTTAGTTAACTTGCGGAAAAATTTTAGGGAACTACAATAATAGAAATTCTTTTAGTACTAAGATGTTTAAATTTCAATGTTTAATAAACATGTATTAATAGCTTTAAGATGACTATTTAGGGTTTTATGGCCAACTTTTTGTAAAAGGATCTTTGGGGTTAAGTAAAGTTCTTATGAAAATATGTTTTAATTTTAGGTATAAAAATAAACAACGAAAGGGATTAAGAATATGAAATTTAAAGTTAAAACACCTAAAGGATTAGAAGTTGAGGTAAATATAAATGCAGTATTGATAACGACAATAGTAAATTTCTTTTTAAGATAAAATGAGCTGGAGAGATCCAGTTCTTTTTTATAGGGAAAATTACAATTACAAAAAATTAAGTCATGTATATCTTATTAAGGCTCTTGTCCTATAGCCTTACTATTAAGCTATATAGCTATTTACATAGCGAAATCGAAAAATGGCGATTTATATATAAAAATCACATACGATTTCTAGTAAAAATCAGTTCACGATTTCTATACCTTTGCATATATTAAATTAAGAGGTGAAGAAAATGATAACTCAAAGGGATTTGAAGTTACTGGAGCTTTTAACCTCTATAAGGTTTATGACGGTTAAGCAGATCCAAGACACAATCTTTTCTGGAAAAAGCCCTTCTATATGCTACAAAAGATTAGATCATCTCATAAAATGCAAAATGATAAATAGGAAATATTATAATTTAGGAGAAAAATCAAATGCCTATGTGTATTTTTTAGATAAGGCACCTAAGAAAAAGAATTTAAAACATGAATTATTAATGAGCCAATTTGTAACAGAACTAATTAAACAAGGATATGAGATACTTGAGATAGAGAAGACTCCAATTTACAAAGGATTTATTCCAGATGCAATTATTAAGTTTAGGAAAAAGGATGGATCTATAAAGCATCTATTTCTAGAGGTACAGTTGAGTAAGCATTCTATTTATGAGAAGTACTATAATATCAATCCAGATAAAGATCCTAGTATACCAAATATATTATATGTAATTACCGACAAACCACAGGAAAATCATCAAATAAGAAACTTAAGAATAGTTGTAGATGATTTAGAAATGCATAAGCTTCAATTTTATTTTTCATAAGGAGTGATATTATGGACCCACTTGTTACAAGTATTTTTAATTCATGCTGGGATTTAGGTTGTAAATTTTTTTACTGGACCTTCGATGGCTATATACAGCCTAAAAAGGATTTTGAGCCACTTTGGAACGAAACAAAGGTAATTAATTCAATAGGCAATAAACCTATTCTTAAAAGTCAAAATAGAACGACACAAACGCAAGTATATACTTTCACAATTCCAGTCGGATTAACAATAGATAATTTCATTAGGAATAAGGCTGCATTAGCGCAATATTTGCATGAAGATCCTAAAAACATAAGAATAGAATTAATTAACAATATGGCTACAGTAACTATTTATGATACAAATAAATTGAACTTTGACTATAGGAGCTATAATTTTGATTTTAAAGGGGTTGAAATTAGAATACCTATAGGAATTAATTTAAAGACTTTTGAAACAGTCTACTGGAATCCTACAAGCCCAAATGAATGCCATTTACTGATTGGAGGTTCTACAGGAGCAGGAAAGTCAGTTTGCTTAAATGTAATAATGGAATATTTAATTAATAGAAAAGACGTAGAGCTATGGCTACAGGATACAAAGCTAGTTGATTTAATGGAGTATGAAAAAGCCCCACAAACGAAAGTTTATAATGAGGGAACTAATTACTCATTGGATACTATAAAAGCTCTTACAAGCGAAATGACGAGCCGATATGCCTATTTGAAGTCTAAGGGGTATAAGAATTTTAATGAATGCCCTAAAAAAAATAAACCAAAGCATATATTTTTAGTAATAGAGGAGTTGGCAAGTTTTAATCCTAAAGAGGATAAGGAATTTTATAAGGGATTAGCTGAGATATTGGCCAAGGGTAGGGCTGCCGCAATAACAGTTATACTTACAACGCAAGCTCCATATGCTGATATATTACCTGGAGTTTTAAAAAATAATATTAATACTATAATCGGTTTAAAAACAAGGACTCAAGAAGCATCCAAAGTTATATGTGGGGACTATGAAGCCTTAGTCAATTTAAGAGGAAAGGGGCATGGAAAGTTATTTAATGCCACTGGAGAACAGGAAATACAAGTATTTAATCTTTAGGAGGTTATGCTATGGAAACTTTATTAAGAAATTCAAGTATGGAAATGTTAAGGGAATACTTCTATGATGCCAAAGGGGAATATCCTCCAGTAGATTTTACCAAGGAAGAGCTTATAAGTATCATTCTAAAAGCTAAGTAGATAATTTGCAAATATTCGACAAGATACGAACTTTATAAAAATTTAACTTTATAAAAAATATATTTTTACCAATATTGAAATAATATGGCAAAATTTGGGATAACTACACTTATTCCAAATATTAAACAGAATAAATTTATATAAAAAAGTTTGAGCAGTAGTTATTCAAATGGATACATCAATTTCAAGTGTATAAAATTTAGATTTTCAGAATCATTTACAATGATGTTAAAAAGAATGCGAATTATCATATATAAAATTAAATAAATGTTCTTGAAATAAATATATTGGAAGGGGACAGAATATACAATTAAAAAGCATAAAAAAGACCACAGTTTGATACTGTGGCATCCATTTAAAATAAATTAAAGGAAAGTCTTTGAAAACTAAAATTACTTGAATTATAGCCACGTATTGAGAGGTATATTCAAATATTTTCATAAAAGTAAGTATATTTATTATAGAGGATTGAATTTATAATTACAGAATCCTTCAAAGATAAGCTCTGGTGCTATACTTAGTGTAGGAGGGGATTATATGAAAAAAATATTAAGTATATTAATCTTAAGTATATTAATCGCAAGTATGGTAGGATGTAGCAGTAACGAGTTAGTAAAGGTAGACGATAATAACACAACAACACAAGTACAAGAAGCAGTAGGTAATGATGATAAAAAGCATATATTAGATTCAAAATTCGTAGATGGTACATTAGTAGTTAAATCACAAATAAACTACAATGGAGATTGGAACTTTGTATTTAAATATAACTTACTTGTTATAGGCGAAATAGCACAAGGATTAAACTTAAGCAATATAGATGAATTACAATATTGGAGTGTATGTCAAACGACTGATGGTGGTACTAAAAAAATATTTTCTTGCACGATGGGTAAAAATCAACTACAAATGATACAAGATGGAAAGGTATATTCAACAGATATATCTAATATGACAAGTAAAATGACTGACTTGTATTTAGACAGTGAATTATTGCAAGGCTTGTCAAGTAAGGTGGCATCACAAATAATAATTAATGATACAAAAGAAAAAGATCATACTGAAAATATAAAGGATACAACGCAAACTGAAGAATCTGAGCAGGTAGTACAATCTAAAAATAAAACTGCCAAAAAGCAAACCGAAAAAACTAATTCCAATACAGAAAAAAATAATACAACTAAGAAAGTTCAACAAACTAAAAATAAAACAGTGAATGAAGAAAAACAACAAAAGGAAAAAACTAAACCATATGTAGATGAAAAAAATA
>USRS01000074.1 GCA_900557165.1 uncultured Clostridium sp. | reverse complement strand
TTTACTATTTATTGTCGTTATTTCTTATTATTCTTTTCTAAAGATAATCGCATTTGTTTCTCATAAAGCTGCAGTCTGCCTTTTATATATACTGATAATTATATATTGTATAATAAATACTTTACTTTAATAGATACAGGAGGAATTGAGCCTGAAAATGACGATATAATATTAACTCAAATGAGAAACCAAGCAATGCTTGCTATGGATATGGCTCATGTTATAGTATTTGTTGTTGATGGAAAAAGTGGAATAACTTCTGCAGATAGAGAAGTTGGATTAATGCTTAGAAAAACTAATAAACCAGTAATCTTAGCAGTAAATAAAATAGATAATATGAACTTAGTAGATAACATATATGACTTTTATGAATTAGGACTAGGAGAACCTCATCCAATATCAAGTGCTAATGCCATGGGACTTGGAGACTTATTAGATGAAATAGTTGAAAACTTCCCAGAAGGATTAAACACAGAATACAACGAAGATATAATAAGAGTTGCTATAACTGGTAAACCAAATGCAGGTAAATCATCAATATTAAATAAAATATTAGGTGAAGATAGAGTTATAGTAAGTCCAATAGCAGGTACAACTAGAGATGCAGTTGATACATACTTTGAAAAAGGTGATCAACAGTATTTATTAATCGATACAGCAGGTATAAGAAGAAAAAGTAAAGTATATGAAAGAGTTGAAAAATTCTCAGTTCTTAGATCTATGTCAGCAGTATCTAGAGCAGATGTTGTATTAATAGTTATAGATGCAACAGAAGGTGTTACAGAGCAAGATACAAAAGTTGCAGGTATTGCCCATGATGAAGGTAAAGCTTGTATATTTGTAATTAATAAATGGGACTTAATAGAAAAAGATAATAAAACATTAGGAAATTACACTAATGAAATAAGAGATATGTTCCCATTCATGAACTATGCTCCAATACTATTTGTTTCAGCAAAAACTAATCAAAGAATGAATAGAATATTAGATACAGTTGATCAAGTTGCAGCTGAACATTCTAAACGTATAAGTACATCTCAATTAAATGATGTTATAGGTGAAGCTGTAATGCTTAACCAACCACCATCAGATAAAGGTAAGAGACTTAAAATTTACTATGGAGCACAAACAGGTGTTAAACCACCAAAAATTACTTTATATATAAATAATAAAGAGTTAACTCACTTCTCATACCAAAGATATTTAGAAAACAAAATAAGAGAAAACTTTGGATTTGAAGGAACATCAATGCAATTCGAGTACAAAGAAAAGGATAGAAAAAGATAGAAACTTTAGGGGGATTATATGTTAAATTATATAATTATAATTATAATTGCCTACCTTCTTGGAAATATATCAACTTCATATATAGTTGCAAAGCAACTTAGTGGAGTTGATATAAGAACTCAAGGTTCTGGTAATGCAGGGTCTACAAATGTGCTTAGAACATTAGGTAAAAAAGCAGGCGCATTAACTTTTATAGGTGATGTTTTAAAAGGGCTAATAGCAGTACTAATAGCTAAAATGATTGCTCATTTTGTTAATTTAGATGAAACAACATGTGCATATTTAGCAGTAGTAGCAGTAGTTTTAGGCCACAATTATCCAGTATTTCTTGGATTTAAAGGTGGTAAAGGAGTTGCAACTTCTCTAGGTTCTATGCTAGGAATGAATCCTGTAGTAGCACTATTATGTTTAGGATTTTTTATAATTATAGTAGCAATAACTAAATATGTATCTTTAGGTTCTATATTAGGAATAGGATTATCACCTATAATTATGATAATAACTCATAATTATAAAGGTATTTTAGTAACATTATTTTTAACCATATCGGTAGCCATAACTCATAGGGAAAATATTAAGCGATTAATAAATGGCACTGAAAGAAAATTAGGTGAAAAGAAAAATTAATTACTATATTAGGTGGTGTTTATTATGCAAAAAATGTGTGTTATAGGTGCTGGAAGCTGGGGAAGTGCTTTAGCTCTAAGTCTATATAAAAATAATCATAAAGTTTTTATGTGGACAAGAGATATTGAACAAGTAGAAGAAATACGCACTACAAAAATAAATAGCAAATTTTTACCGGGAATTGTTTTTCCGAAAGATTTAATTGTTTCTAATGATCTAGAAGAAGTAATATTAGATAGTGAAATTATAGTTTTAGCTGTTCCATCACAAGCAGTTAGAAGTGTATGTAAACAAATTAAACCTTATGTAAAAGATAATCAAATATTAGTTGATGTGGCAAAGGGATTAGAAAAAGGAACAGGTCTTAGATTATCAGATGTGGTAAAAGAAGAATTACCTAATAATCCTTATGTTGTTTTATCTGGACCTTCTCACGCAGAAGAAGTTTCAAGATACATGCCTACTACTTTAGTTGCAGCTTGTGAAGACATAAAATATGCACAAAAAGTTCAAGATATTTTTATGAGTCCATCTCTTAGAGTATATACTAATCCAGATTTAATTGGTGTAGAACTAGGTGGTGCACTAAAAAATATAATTGCCTTTGGAGCAGGTATGTGTGATGGTCTAGGATATGGAGACAACACTAAAGCTGCACTAATGACAAGAGGAATTGCAGAAATAGGAAGACTTGGAGTTGCCATGGGAGCAGATGTAAATACTTTTACAGGACTTTCAGGTATTGGAGATTTAATTGTTACTTGTACAAGTATGCATAGTAGAAATAGAAGAGCTGGGATACTTATGGGACAAGGTAAATCACTTCAAGAAACATTGGATGAAGTTCAAATGGTAGTAGAAGGAATAACAGCAACAGAAGTTGCATATAAAATATCAAGAGAGTTAAACATTGATATGCCAATAACTGAAGCTATTTATTCAGTTTTATACCAAGGCGCAAATCCAAATGAGGCTGTATTAGAGCTTATGACAAGATCTAAAAAGCATGAAATGGAAGAAGTAGTCAACAATGGACTATTTAGATAAATAGAAAAAAGTATAAAAATATAAATGTAATAAAAAATTCCCTCCTTAAATATAATTAACTAAGAAATTATATGCAGGAGGGAATTTTTATGAACAATATATATGAAGACATTGCGAAAAGAACCCAAGGTGACATATATATAGGAGTTGTAGGGCCTGTTAGAACAGGTAAATCAACTTTTATAAGACGATTTATGGAAACCCTTGTTTTGCCTAATATAGAAAATGACTTCAAAAGGGAAAGAACTAAAGATGAGATACCTCAAAGTGGTTCTGGAAGAACTATAATGACAGTTGAGCCAAAGTTTGTTCCAGCTGATGGCGTTGAAATAAAAATAAAAGACACTGTATCTTTAAAAGTCAGAATGGTAGACTGCGTCGGATACATAGTTGATGGCGCTTTAGGTCATGAAGAAGATGGAAAGCAACGACTTGTATCTACTCCATGGTCAAAAGAGGCTATGACTTTTGAAAAGGCCGCTGAAATTGGAACTAAAAAAGTTATAAAGGACCATTCAACAATAGGAATAGTAATTATTACTGATGGATCTGTTACTGGTATAGAAAGAAGTAGTTATATAATACCAGAGGAAAGAGTTATAAAAGAATTAAAATCTTTAAAGAAACCTTTTGCAGTAGTATTAAATACTAAGCACCCAAATAGTGAAGATACAAAATTTTTAAGAAAAGACTTGGAAGAAAAGTATGATGTTCCAATAATACCTATGGATGTAGATAAGATGGATGAAGAAGATATAGAAGAAGTTATGGAAACAGTACTTTATGATTTTCCATTGGGAGAAATTAGAATTAATTTGCCTGATTGGGTAGAAGGTCTTGCTAATAACCATTGGATAAAAACTAATATTATTAATACTTTAAAAGAATCAATATCATCTATTGATAAGATAAGAGATATTAATAATGTGGTGGCAAGTTTTAATGAATTAGCTTTTTTAGATGAATGTCAGGTAGATGATGTAAGTCTTGGAGAAGGAATAATAAATATTGATTTATGCACTAAGCAAGAATTATTCTATGAAATTTTGGAAGAACAAAGTGGATTTAAAATTGCAGGTAATTGTCAATTACTTAATTTAATTACTAAATTATCTAAGGTTAAAGCTGAATATGATAAGATTGAAAGCGCTCTTTGTGATGCAAAGACATTAGGATATGGAGTAGTGGCTCCATCACTAGATGAACTTAGTTTAGAAGAACCTGAGATTATTAAACAAGGCAAACAATATGGAATTAAATTAAAAGCTAATGCTCCATCTCTTCACATAATAAAAGCAGATATATCTACAGAAGTATCTCCTATAGTAGGTAATCAAAACCAAGGTGAAGAAATGATTAAATACTTATTAGAAGAGTTTGAACAAAATCCTTCACAATTATGGGAATCAAATATGTTTGGTAAATCATTAAATGATTTAGTAAAAGAACAACTAGAAAGTAAATTATATACAATGCCAGAAGAGATAAGATGTAAAATTCAAAAAACTCTTCAAAAAATTATTAATGAAGGAAGTAGCAATATAATTACTATTTTATTATAAATATACAATTAAAAAGAGATAAATATAAAAGACTAGATGTATAAAAAAATAAAAATGAATCTAGTCTTTTTTATATACAAAAAACGGTCTGAAATTTTGTGAAAATTGAAAAAAAATAGAGGAAAATTGCAATAAACATAGAATTTCTTAAATAAGAGGAAAGGTATACGATTGTTGAGTATTTTAGTTATAAAATTTCTAACTAAAAAATATACTTTAATATATACTTTTCTCGCAATGGTATATTAATTTTTAGGGATAAATTTTATTATTAGGAGGGGTTTTATGGAAAACATAGTTAATACGGTCAACGGTGTTGTTTGGAGTAACTGGCTAGTTTGTTTATGTTTGCTCTCTGGGATTTATTTTTCTCTTAGAACAAGATTTTCTCAAGTAAGAAATCTTAAAGAAATGGTACATTTATTATTTGCAGGTGAAAAATCTGAAGAAGGTATTTCATCTTTCCAAGGTTTCTGTACAGCTTTAGCAGGACGTATAGGAACAGGTAATATAGCAGGGGTTGCAACTGCTATAGCTTGGGGTGGTCCAGGAGCATTATTCTGGATGTGGATGATAGCCTTTTTAGGTGCAGGTTCAGCATTTGCCGAATCTACGCTAGGACAATTATACAAAGAAAAACATGAAGGACAATATTGTGGTGGTCCAGCTTATTATATTGAAAAAGGATTTGGTAAAAAAGGTTGGGCTAAAGTTTATGGTATGGTATTTGCCATAGTTACAGTTATATCTGTAGGTATATTATTACCAGGTGTTCAATCTAACTCAATAGCAGTATCAGTTAATAATGCATTTGGTGTTAATGTAAAAATAACAGGTATAGCACTAGTTATATTAGTTGGTGTAGTTATATTTGGTGGAATAAAAAGAATAGGTTCTGCTGCAGAGTTTATAGTTCCGTTCATGGGTGGAGCATATATATTAATGGCTCTAATTATAATAATAGTTCATATTGGTTATTTACCACATGTTCTAGCTTTAATATTTAAATCAGCATTTGGTGCAGAAGCTACATTTGGCGGAATACTTGGTTCTACTATAGCTTGGGGGGTTAAACGTGGTGTTTACTCAAATGAAGCTGGTCAAGGTACTGGTCCACAAGCATCTTCAGCAGCTGAAGTATCTCACCCTGCAAAACAAGGTTTTGTTCAAGCTTTCTCAGTTTATGTTGATACATTATTTGTTTGTTCTGCAACTGGATTTATGATATTAATGACTGATAACTATACTACTTTTAGTGAAAAAACTCATGAAATTATATTTAATGCAGGTCCTGAATATACAATAGATCAAATAGGTCCGGCTTATACTCAAGGTGCAGTTAATACATTGATAAATGGTTTTGGTGCAGCTTTTGTTGCCATAGCTTTATTCTTCTTTGCATTTACTACATTAATGGCTTATTACTATATAGCTGAAGTTAATGTTAATTATATAGTTAAGAGATTTACAGGAAAAGGAAATATATGGGCAGTTCATGCATTAAAATTAGTTTTACTTTTCATGACATATTATGGTTCAGTAAAAACATCAGATCTTGCATGGGCAATGGGGGACATAGGTGTTGGACTTATGGCTTGGTTAAATATTATAGCCATATTAGCATTGTCTAACATAGTAATGAAGTGCTTTAAAGATTATGAAGCTCAGATGAAGTCAGGTAAGGTAAGTGAAGAAATTACATTTGATCCTGTACCATTAGGAATTAAAGGTGCCGACTTCTGGGAAGAATTAAATAAGGAAAAAACTGATTAGAAAATAATAGCTCTTGATAAAAATGGTTCTCAATTTTGAGAACCATTTTTTATTGTAATTAAATTATATATTATCTGATTTGTGGATAATTTATAATTTCAAACTTATTAGCTTGAGCAATGGACGAAGTCGTTAGCAATATGAACGAAGTGAATTTTTATTATATAATATTTTATATTTTTAGGACAAAAAGTGAAATTTTTAATATAATTGGTTATAATCTTATATAGAATAAAGTAATAATATTGAAATTTATATTATATTATTAAATTATTTGACAAGATAATTTATAATGCTTAAAATATAGTTAAAATGGATTGATTATACTTTATATTTTATATTCTTAGGGAGTATACGTAATTCAATTGTACATAATATGTAGGAGGAAAGAAAATGTTAGATATCAAAAGGATAAGAGAAAATCTAGAAGATATTAAAAAGGCTATGGACAGAAGAGGGGAAAAAGAATTTGACCTTGATGCTGTTGTAGAACTAGATGACCAAAGAAGAGAATTATTAAAAGAGGTTGAAGCTTTAAAAAGCGAAATGAATATTGAGCAAAAGAAAATACCTCAATTAATGAAAGAAGGAAAAAAAGAAGAAGCTGAAGCTGAAAAAGTTAAATTAAAAGAGCTTTCAGAAAAAATAAAAGGTTTAGATGAAAAAGTAAAAAAAGTTCAAGAAGAACTACAATATAGATTACTTAGAATACCAAACGTACCAAATGTAAACGTTCCACAAGGCGATACAGATGAAGATAATGTAGAAATTAGAAAATGGGGAGAACCAAAACAATTTGATTTTGATTTCAAAGCTCACTGGGATATAGGAACAAATCTTGGAATATTAGATTTTGAAACAGGAGCTAAAATAACTGGTTCAAGATTTACTTTATACAAAGATAAAGGTGCAAGATTAGAAAGATCTTTAGTAAACTTCTTCTTAAATACACATACTGATAAAAATGGATATACAGAAATATTACCACCATTTATGGCAAATAGAGATAGTTTTGTTGGAACAGGACAACTTCCTAAATTTGCAGAAGATATGTTCAAAATAGAAGGATTAGATTACTTCTTAATACCAACTGCAGAAGTACCAGTAACTAACATACATAGAGATGAAATAGTAAGTGGAGATAAATTACCAATAAAATACTGTGCATACACTCCATGCTTCAGATCAGAAGCAGGTTCTGCAGGTAGAGATACTAGAGGATTAGTTAGACAACATCAATTTAACAAAGTTGAATTAGTTAAATTTGTTAAACCAGAAGAATCTTATGAAGAATTAGAAAAATTAACAAATGATGCTGAAATGATGTTACAAATGTTAGGATTACCATACAGAGTAGTTAAAATATGTACTGGTGACTTAGGATTCACTGCAGCATTTAAATATGACTTAGAAGTATGGATGCCATCATACAACAGATACGTTGAAATATCTTCTTGTTCAAACTTTGAAGATTTCCAAGCTAGAAGAGCTGGTATAAGATTTAGAAGAGATAAAAACTCTAAAGCAGAATACTGTCATACATTAAATGGTTCAGGTCTTGCTGTAGGTAGAACAGTTGCTGCTATACTTGAAAACTACCAACAAGCTGATGGATCAGTAGTAGTTCCAGAAGTATTAAGACCATATATGGGAATGGATGTTATAAAATAATTTATAATCTGCATATAAGAAAAAGAGAGATGAAAAATCTCTCTTTTTTAATTGTAAGGAAATTATAAATTATTCTATCTGTTGATAATTTATTTAGGTTGAAATGTTTCACAAGATGAAAAATGAGAATTTATATTAACATCAGGAGCAGTGCAATTACTATCTTTATAATATATGCAATTATTAGCTTCACATATTATATCTTCAGGTGTAGTATAATGACCAACTTCAATTACACTTGTAAAAAAACCTACACTATCAGCAAAGTATGTTGAACAAGTAGTATCAGATGTTCTCACAGCAGATATACCTCTTATATGTATATTACCAGCATGGCAGTCATGATTATAATTATGTGCGCAATTAACTGCGTTACAATATATTTTTTTATCAGACATTTTTATTTCCTCCAAAATAATCTTTTTTTTATTTTAGTCTAAAGAAAATAAAGTATGTATGAAGGCAGAAATAATTTAAGTAGAAATATATGTAATTATGTTATATAAGGAAAGCAAATTATAACAAAACTCGTCTTATAATTTAATTTTATTTTTGTAGAAGTGATTAATTACCAAATATAATTAATTTTTTTTGAAGAAAAAAGATGAAATAAGAAATAATAGTTGTTAATGAAATCTGAAGTATACTTATTAATTTTAGAAGGATTTAAATAAAATTTAAAGAAATTATATAATTAAACACCTTTAAAAAATCTAAATGCTGAGGTGAGTTCATTGAAGAAAATAAAATATTCAAGGATTTTTATTTTAGGAGTGTTAATTTATATTTTATTTAGAGGAGTAACTCTTTTGTTAGGGTTGACCACAACTGTATTAACTTTAAAAGATGATGATTATACTATGAAAATAAAAACTAAAGCTTTGATAATTAGAGATGAATATTTGATAAAAAGCGATACAAATGGTGTATTGTCTTTAATAGTAAGTGAAAATGAAAAAGTCCAAAACTCTCAGAAAATAGCCGTTGTATATAATAGTTATATAAACAATAGTATTAATAAAGAAATATATGATTTAAAAGAGGATATAAAAGAAATTGAAAAAAATAATAATAGCTTTCAAAAAGGTGTATTATCTGCAAAAAAAGAACAACTTAAAATATTAGAAGAAAAAGTTAAAAATAATAGTACTGACTATTATAGTGATACATCAGGGGTAGTATCTTATAAATACGACAATAATGAAAATAAATATAGTAGTGAAAATTTATCTGCTTTAATAAAGGAAGATATAGAAGTCTCTAGTAACAATTATATTTCTACAAGTGGTGATAACACGAAAATTAAACAAGGAGAAACTATTGCTAGAATTATAAATAATAATGAAGTTTATCTAGCATTTGTTAGTAAAGATAATAAGTTGTTTAAAAAAGATGATAGTGTTAAAATTAAGATTAAGAAGGAATTAATAAATGGTGAAATATATAAAATTTACAAGAAAAAGGACTACTTTGTTGTAGTAGTTAAAATTACTCAACAAAATATTGGAATTTATGATACAAGAGAAGCAGAATTTGATATAATATATAGGCAAATGGAAGCTTTAAGAATACCTAAACAATCCATAGTTAATGAAAATAATAAAAAAGGTGTCTATGTCATAAACGAAGAAAATAATAAACCTGAATTTGTTGAAATTAAAGGCGATTATTTTGAAGATGATGATTATATATATGTAGATTTTAGAAATAATGAAAAAAGTGGAGTAAACACAGTAAATTTACACGATAGAATTATACTAAAACCTAATTTTTTTAATAAAAAAGTTGCAAAAATTAATTAATATAACACATGAGAAGGTGGTAATTATGTCAATTAAAGAGAACATAGTATCTATTAAAAAAAATATTGAAGATATTGAAAAAAAATGTAATAGACAAGATAAAGTAAATTTAATGGCGGTCACTAAAACTGTTGATGTAGATAAGGTTTTGGAAGCTATAGATGCGGGAATAACAGATATAGGAGAAAACAAACCTCAGGAATTAGCTAGAAAATATGAAGCTATAGGTGATAAGGTTAGATATCATTTGATTGGAACTTTACAGACAAATAAAGTTAAATACATAATAGATAAAGCATATATGATTCACTCTTTAGATAGAATAGCACTATGTGAAGAAATACAAAAAAGAGCTGAAAAAATAGATAAAGTTATTAATTGCCTAGTTCAAGTTAATATATCAAAAGAAGAAAGTAAACATGGTTTAGAAGAAGAAGAGGTAATCGATTTTATAAAAGAAGTGTCTAGTAATTATAAAAACATACATATTAAAGGTTTAATGACTATGGCTCCGTTTATAGATGATGAACAAAAAATAAGACAAGTATTTAAAGATTTAAAAGATTTATCATTAGAAGTAAAAAAATTAAACTTATCTAACGTAGATATGGACACTTTATCTATGGGAATGAGTCATGATTATAAAATTGCAATTGAAGAAGGTTCTACTATAGTGAGGGTAGGAACTTCTATATTTGGAGAAAGAAATTATAATAAATAAGAAAATATAGGGAGGAATATAAAATGAGTGAAGGAATAATAAAGAAATTTAGAAACTGGATGACAGTTGAAGGTGATGAAGAAGAGTATTATGAAGATGAAGTTGATTATGGTCAAAGAGATGAAATAGATGAAGAACCAGAAGTTAAAGCTGAAAATATTAATACTCAAACCGCAAAAAGTAAAATAGTGAATATACATACTAATAGTCAAATGAAAGTAGTTATAGCTGAACCTAAAAAATATGAAGATGTAACTATAATAGCAGATCATTTAAGACAAAGAAGAGCAGTAATTGTAAACTTAGAAAGTATAGAACACGAACCAGAAGTTAAAAAATCAATATACTACTTTATGAGTGGGGCAGTATATATGTTAGATGGAAGTATGCAAAAAGTTTCTAAATCTATATTTATGTTAGCACCAAGCAATGTGGACATAGATGCTAATGTAAAAAAAGAATTAGAAAGTAAAGCATTTTTTCCATGGCAAAAATAATTAAAAAGGAGAAATACCATGCATATTATAGCAGTATTGCTTGTTAGACTTTTAAACTTATTAACATGGCTTATTATTATACAATGTTTGATGTCTTGGTTTCCTGGGGCTAGATATTCAAAGCCTTATGAAATATTAAGCATGATTACAGAACCTTTAGTTGGTCCAATTAGAGAGCTTTTATTTAGATATATAGATATACCAATAGATTTTTCACCAGTTATAGCAATTTTTTTAATATCATTTGTACAAAGATTAATTTTTTCTTTAGTTTGGTAGGAAGTGAAAAATGGACAAAATAAAATTAACATCATACATTAAAGATATAGGCTTAAAAAATAAGATGTTTAAAATTATTGATAAAGCAAATGGTTGTTTAAAAAATTATGATGTAAGATATAGTGATTTTTTAAATCCTTTTGAAGTTGAAAATGCAAAAGCAATTTTAAATTCAAATGATGATTTAAAATATAGCGTTGATGGTGGATATGATGAAAGTGAAAGAAAAATAGTATTTATATATCCTTTTTATATGGAGTATGAAGATATTGATGAAACTTTAAGATTTATACAAATCGAAGGTAATTTCAAATTTAAATCCATTAGCCACAAAGATTATCTAGGCTCCTTGCTTAGCTTAGGTATAAAAAGAGAAAAAATTGGAGATATAATTATACATGAGAACTTTTGTCAGGTAATAGTTAGTTTTGACATATGTGATTTTATTTTAATGAACTTAGAAAAAGTTTCTAACAATAATGTTAAATTAAAAGAAATTTCTAGAGAAGATATTATATATAGTAAGCCCAAATATAAGGATGTATCTTTTACTGTAACATCTAGCAGAATAGACTGTATAATAAGTGGTTTATATAATATATCTAGACAAGAAAGTTCAAAACTAATAAATAATGAAAAAGTTCAAGTAAATTATGAAAAAATAACATCTTGCTCAAACGAAATAAAAGCAGGATGTTTAATCTCTGTTAGAGGAAAAGGTAGATCACAAATAACTTCTATTGGTGGTTTAACTAAAAAAGGTAAAATTAAAGTTCAAGGAAAAATATTATTGTAGGAGGGAAATATATGATTACTCCGATGGACATAGAAAATAAAGAATTTAAAAAAGGATTTAGGGGATATAACGAAGAAGAAGTTGATGAATTCCTAGATATAGTCAAAGAAGATTTTGAAAATTTATATAGAGAAAATTTAGATTTAAAAGAAAAACTTAAGTTATATCAAGAGCAAGTTAGTAGATATAAAAGTATAGAAGAAACGTTAAATGCAACATTAATAACTGCTCAAACTGCAGCAGAAGATACTTGTAGTGCAGCTAATAAAAAAGCAAAAATAATAGTAGAAGAAGCTGAGTTAAAATCAAAACAAATTATTGAGGATTGTAAGGAAAGAATAATTGAATTACAAAATCAATATGATAATCTTGTTAAAGAATTTAAAATATTTAGAAATAAATTTAAATCTTTAATTAAAGATGAGATGACAACAATAGATGAGATATTTTATGATGTAGATGAACAATGCAAAGAATCATTTGGAGCAAATAATTTATCTACAGATGGAGATGGATTGTTAGCACAAGATGAAGCTGCATCAGCTCTAGAATAATAAAATTTTATTTAATTAATAATTATATTGACGGAAATAATAAGTTATTGTATACTTTAAGAATATAAAATACATATTAAAAAAGCAATGATAGAGACAGTAGACTTTTTTGAAATTCTACAGAGAGTTGGGTAAGGTGAGAGCCAATGTATGGAATAAAGTTGAACATCACTCTGGAGCTGCAGGCTGAACGATTTTATTTTAGTAAGCTGTGCCGGTTAGTGTCGTTAAACTATAGAGTGTTATATATACTATTG
>USRS01000073.1 GCA_900557165.1 uncultured Clostridium sp. | reverse complement strand
CTTATCCAGAACTAGCTAACAAAAACATAGATACAGGTATGGGTCTTGAAAGAATGGCTTGTATAATGCAAGATGTTGATAATATATTCGAAATAGACACTATAAAATATATAATTCAAGGAATAGAAGAATTAGCTAACATAAAATACGGAGAAGATGACAAAAAAGACGTATCAGTAAGAATAATAACTGACCATATGAGAGCTATGAGTTTCTTAATAGCTGATGGTGTATTACCTTCAAATGAAGGAAGAGGATATGTTCTTAGAAGATTACTTAGAAGAGCTGCTCGTCATGGAAAATTATTAGGAATAAAAGAAGATTTCTTATACAAATTATATGACAGAGTTAAAGAAGTAAGTGGAGAAGCTTACCCAGAATTAGTTGAAAAAGAAAGCTACGTTAAAAAAGTAATAAAAATAGAAGAAGAAAAATTTAATGAAACACTAGACCAAGGTGTGGAAATATTAAACGGATATATAGCTGAATTAAAAGAAGCTAATGAAACTGTTTTAAGTGGAGATAAAGCATTCAAACTTTACGATACTTATGGATTCCCTCTAGATTTAACTGAAGAAATATTAGAAGAACAAGGATTCGGTATAGATGAAGAAGGATTCCACAAAGAAATGGAAGAACAAAGACAAAGAGCTAGAGCTGATAGAGGTGCTATGGAAGACGAAGGTTGGAAAGAAGATCCATTATCAACTTTAGATGAAAGTGTGGCATCTACATTTGATGGATACAAAAACTTAAATGTATCAGGAAAAGTTACAGCAATAGTTAAAGAAGATGAAATAGTTGAGATGATAAATGAAGGCGAAAAAGCTATAATAGTATTAAACGAGACATCTTTCTATGCTGAAGGTGGGGGTCAAGCTGGAGATATAGGTACTTTAGAAAATGAAGATGCTATATTTGAAGTTGTTGACACAAGAAAAGGTGCTAATAACACTATAAAACACATAGGATTTGTTAAAAAAGGTCAAATAAAAGTAAGTGATGCTTTAGAATCAAAAGTTAATAAAGAAGTAAGAATGGCTTCAGCAAGAAACCATACGGCAACTCACTTACTACATGAAGCTTTAAAAGAAGTTTTAGGAGATCACGTTAACCAAGCAGGTTCTCTAGTTACTCCAGAAAGACTTAGATTTGACGTAACTCATTTTGAGCCAATATCAAAAGAAGAATTAAAAGCTGTTGAAGAAAAAGTAAATAAGGCTATCTTAGATGCATTAGAAGTTAATTGTGAAATAATGAACATAAATGATGCAAAAGAAAAAGGTGCTATGGCACTATTTGGTGAGAAATACGGTAACGAAGTAAGAGTTGTATCTATGGGAGACTACTCAGTTGAGCTTTGTGGAGGAACTCACCTTACAAATACTTCTCAAGTTGGATTATTTAAAATATTATCTGAAGGTGGAGTAGCAGCTGGTGTTAGAAGAATAGAAGCTATAACTGGTCATGCAGTATACGAATACTTAACTAATAGAGATAATATGATAAATGAAGTTTGTTCAGCTTTAAAAACAAAAGAGGATAATTTAGTTCAAAGAGCTAATCATTTAGTAGAAGAAAATAAAGCTTTAGCAAAAGAATTACATGAAACAAAAACTAAATTAAACTTACAATCAGTAGATTCACTATTAGATGCAAAAGTTGAAATAAACGGAGTAAACTTATTATGTGCTAAGTTTGAAGATATAGATATGAATACATTAAAAGAAACTGCAGATACTTTAAGAGATAAAGTAGGTAGTGGTGTAGTAGTACTTTCAAATGTAGCTGATAATAAAGTGAACTTTGTAGTTACTGCAACTCAAGATGTTATAGAAAAAGGAATCCACTCAGGTAATATAGTTAGAGAAGTTGCAAAAATAGCTAATGGTAAAGGTGGCGGAAGACCAAATATGGCACAAGCTGGAGCAACAGATGTATCAAAAGTTGATGAAGCTTTAAGTTATGCAAGTGAGGTTGTAAAAAGCCAAGTAAAATAACTGTAAAGGGGGAGTTATTTTGGATAACAAATTTGATTATACAGTAAAATTCGAAGGTGTTACAGAAAATAAAAATATGAGCCCAGGCGAAACTATAGCTTATGTTTACCATGCATTACAAGAAAAAGGATATGATCCTATCAATCAAATGATAGGATATATCCTATCTGGTGATTCAAGTTACATAACAAGCCATAAAGATGCTAGAACAGTAATAAGAAAATATGAAAGAGATGAATTATTAGAAGAAATTCTAAAGTCTTATTTATCAAAATAGAAAGTAGGTCAATTTGATGAGGAAAAAATTAATATCATTTTTATTATTAATGATGATATGTATTGGACTTGTTCCAAATTATTCCTTCGCAGCTGATAAAAAAGAAGGTAAGGTAATCTATATTAGTATAAATAGAACTAATTTAGATAATCTGCAAGAAATTCCTGTATTAAATGAAAAGTTAAAGACAAGTGGATACATTGGTCTTATGAATGTTAAAGGAGACCAAGGTAATAGTGATGAAAGATCTTATGCAAGTATAGGTGCTGCATGTAGGTCTAATATTGCAAATGAGAATGTCATATCATTTTCTAACTTAAATGACAAAAATGGTCAAATATTTAAGTCAGTAACAGGTGTAGAACCAAAAGAAATAAGCAATATAAATATTAATAAAATTATTAATGTTAATACTGACAAAGGAACTTTTGGTTCAACATTAGGTTTGATTGGGCAGACTTTATCTGATAATAATAAAACAGTTGCCCTTTTAGGAAATAGTGATATTGTTGAAGATAATCAACTTGTTAAAATAAGAAATGCAGGATTAATAGCTATGGATAATATGGGTAGAGTTGATAGGGGAAATGTTGATGATATCAATGTTGAAGATTTAACTATGCCTTATGGAATAAGAACAGATTATTCTAAATTAGTTAAAGAAACAAAGAAAAATTACTCTAGTAGTGATGTAGTGTTTGTTGAATTAGGTGATACTTATAGATTAGATAAATATAAATCTAATTTAAATACAATTACTTACAATAAAATGAAAAATAGAATTTACAGCAATATAAATACATACTTAGAAGAAGTATTTAATATGACAAATGAAAATGATACTATTTATATAGTAAGTGAGTATCCAAGTAAATTAGATTACAATAATAGAAAGCGACTTTGTCCTGTAATAAAATTTAGCAAAGAAGGCAAAGGATTATTAAGAAGTGCCACAACTAGAAGAGATGGTATAATAGGTAATCTAGATGTAGGTGTTGATATATTAAGTGAATTTAATTTATCAAATGAACTTGCTTTAGGAAGAGTGTTTACTTTAGTAGATAGAGATGACAATATATCATTTATAAGCGATGAGTATGAAAAAATGGTATCTATAAATAATATTAGATCAACTGTTGTAAATACTTTTGTTGGTATAGTATCTACTTCTTGGGTAATTGCCATGTTAGCATTATTAATAAAAGATAAACTACCACATAAAGAAAAAGTATTTATAGTTTTAAAAGAATTAATTAAGTTAGCTATAATCATGCCACTTACATTCTTAGTTGCTCCAATCTTTAACTTTAAAACACAAGTAGGATTGACAACAGGAGTAGTAATAACTACAGCTATATTATATATATCAGGAAGGTTGCTATTTAAGAATAATGACCTTAAACAAATGGCTTACTATTCAATACTTACAGTTGCAATTACTGTTATTGATATAGTACTTGGTACTTATCTTATGAAAAACTCTATAATGAGCTATGATGCTATTGTTGGAGCAAGATATTATGGAGTAGGTAATGAGTACCAAGGTGTTATAATAGCTAGTGCAATATTTGGTTTATCTGTATTACTAAATTACAAAAAAATTCCAAAGTGGCTTACTGTTATAGTTGCCATAATAACTCTTATAACTACAGCTTTCCCATCAATGGGTGCTAATGTAGGTGCATCTATATCAGAATGTATAGCATATTTACTATTTATAATGTTAATATTTGATGTTAAATTAGACTTTAAAAAAATAGTATTACTAGGCTTATCTGCAGTTGTATTAGTATCAGTATTTGCCGGATTAGATTTAATGCTAGGATTAGAGTCTCATTTAGGCGGATTCGTAAAACAAATATTACAAACGGGACCGCAAGCTATTTTTAATACATTTGGTAGAAAAATATCAATGAATTTAAAACTTGCTAAGTCTTCAGTATGGGTAAATATATTATTAGTAGGAATTGCAGTAATAGGTATATTTATATTTAGACCATCAAAACATATGAAACATATATCTAATAAATACCCAATGATATTTAAAGGATTTATTGCCTCTATGGTTGGATGTCTAATTACACTACTTGTAAATGACTCAGGTATAGTAGCTGCTGCAACAGCATCAATTTATATCCTTATACCTATACTTGTTATTAGTATAAATATGATAATATTTAAAAGTGAAAGAGAATAATTTATAAATTAGCCAAAATTTTATTTTGGCTAATTTTTTTGTTATGTTATAATATAAAATAATGTATGATAAAATAAAAATAAGATAAAATAATAAAAGTCTTAACTTATTTTAATATTAAACTTAATATGAAATAATTTTATAAAGATAAGTACATAAAGGAGACAAACATGCTTGATGGAAGAATAATGGGCCTTGATATAGGAGATAAGACCATAGGAGTTGCAGTAAGTGATTTAATGGGGCTAACTGCTCAAGGTGTAACAACTATAAAAAGGGTTGGTAAGAAAAAGGATATAGAAGCTATAAAACAAATAATAGCTGAGAAACAAGTTAATAAAATTGTTTCAGGGCTTCCTAAAAATATGAATGGAACAGTAGGACCACAAGGAGAAAAAGTTCAAAAGTTCTGTGAATTATTAAAAGAAGAAACAAATCTACCAATTGAATTTTGGGATGAAAGATTATCTACAGTAGCAGCTGAGAGATCTTTAATTGAAGGAAATGTAAGAAGAGAAAATAGAAAAAAAGTAATAGATATGCTGGCAGCAGTAATAATATTACAAGGATATTTAGATTCAAAAAGAATTTTCTAATAATATTTTAATAATATATTTGAAAATACTTAAGTATAATATATAATATAGGAAAGAAGAAAGAATTTGAGGTGAATTGTATGCAAGATAATATAATAAGTTTATTAGATGAAAATGGAGTAGAAAGTCAATTTGAAGTAATATTAACTTTAGAAGCGGATAATAAGGAATATGCTATATTAATGCCAGTTGAAGATGAAGAAGCTGAAGAAGCGTTAGTATTTAGAATAGACCAAGACGAAGAAGGAGAAATGTTAGTTCCTTTAGAAGATGATCAAGAGTACCAAATAGTTGTTGATGTTTATAACACATTAATGGACGAAGAAGGACTTAATGACGATTCTGAATTTTAATTAGTTCAAATATAACTTTACATGTAAAAGCTACCTATTTAATAGGTAGTTTTTTTGTTTAATTATAAAAGAGTGTAATTTATTTTTTATGGGGAAAAATATTGAAAACAAATAAGGAGATGAATTGATGAAAAAAAGCATTTTATTTATTTTTATACTTTCAATATGTTTTTTAATGACCCCATCTTTTAATTATGCTCTACAAGACAATAATAAAGAAATTTATAATATTTTATTAGTGGGTAAGGATGGTATATCACAAAAAAACTCTAGGTCAGACACAATGATTATTTTAACAGTGGATAATAAAAATAAAAATTTAAAATTAACTTCTTTAGCTAGAGATACTTTAGTATATATACCTAAGAGGGGTTATGATAAATTAAATCATGCTTTTTTCTATGGAGGATGTGATTTGTTGTTAAAAACTATTAATCACAACTTTGATTTGAATATAAAGGATTATGCTATAGTAGACTTTAAAAGTTTTGTTGAAGTAATAAATGCTTTAGATGGAGTGGAAGTAAACATTGAAGATAGAGAAATTGAGGCTTTAAATAAAGTAATAAATGCTTGTTATGGATTAGAAATTGAAAATGAGGGTAATAATATAGAATATATAACTAGTAGTGGAAATCATTTGCTAAATGGATATCAAGCTCTTGCTTATTGTAGGCTAAGAAAAATAGACAACTGTTTTTATAGAGATGCCAGACAAAGAAAAGTTTTAGAAAGTTTGGCTTACAAATTATCAAAAGTATCAGTGTGGAAATATTCAGAATTAATTAGAATTATTTTAAAATATGTTAAGGTAAGCGTATCACCAGAGAAGATATTAGATTTAGCTATAATATCTAGATATTTAACTAGTTATGAAATAAAGCAATTAGAATTTCCCATTGATAAATTTAGAGAAGATGGAAGATTAAAATCTAATTCTCAATATGTTATAAAATGGAATAGAGAAGAAAATATAAAATTATTACATGAATTTATATATAACTAGAAATAATAAATATAGTTATAAAAAAAGAAAATATAATAATAATTCTCTAAACATTGACATTGGGAAGTTTATCATTTACAATAATTACAAAAGATTATCAATTGAAAACGGGTGGTATTATGTGTAATACAATGGAAAACTTAAAAAATAAATTAAAAGAATCAGGATTAAAAATTACTCCTCAAAGAAGAGCAATAATAAATATTCTAATAGGACATGAAAATAGACATTTAAGCAGTGAAGAAATTTATGATTTAGTTAGGGAAAATTGTCCAGAAATTGGTCTTGCAACAGTATACAGAACAATGCAACTATTAGATGAAATAGGGGTTATATCGAAATTAAATTTAGATGATGGATGTATTAGATATGAAATTAATCTAAATAAATCAGATTGTCATAATCATCATCATTTAATTTGCAAAAAGTGTGGAAAAATAATTGAAGTTGAAGATGACTTAATGGATGATGTGGAAAATAAAATTCAAAGTGCTTATAAGTTTAAAATACTTGATCATGATGTTAAGTTTTATGGAATATGTGAAGATTGTGAAAAAGATATAAGTTCAAAATAGAACTTATATCTTTTTGATTTTATAAAAACTATAAGTATAAAAAAATAATTTAACTAGATTATGGATAAAAGTATATCAAATATACTTAAAATATAAAGTGTTTTGTGATACAATAAAATTAGTTGGTAAAAAGTGCGTGATTTAATATTATTTTTTATATGCAACAGAAAATTGAATAGACAGAGGAGATGATGCAAATGTTTAAGAAAAACACCAATAAGGTTAGAGTTATGGCTTTAGGTGGTCTTAACGAGATAGGCAAGAATATGACCTTAATAGAGTATAAGGATGAGATCGTTGTAATAGATGCGGGATTAAGTTTCCCAGAAGATGAAATGCTTGGTGTTGATATAGTTATACCTGATATAACTTACTTACTAAAAAATAAAGATAAAGTAAAAGGTATATTTATAACACATGGTCATGAAGACCATATAGGAGCTCTTCCATACATACTGAAAAAAATTGATGTACCTGTGTACGGAACTAGATTTAGTATTGGTTTAATAGAAGCTAAATTAAAGGAACATAAACTTAATACAGTAAAATTAAATGTTGTTACTCCTAAACAAATAATTAAGCTTAAAAACATTAGTGTAGAATTTATAAAGAATAACCACAGTATACCAGGGTCATGTTCACTGGCTGTACATACAGAACAAGGGGTTATCTTCCATACAGGAGACTTTAAAATTGACCTTACACCAATAGATGGCGATGTTATGGATATTCACAGAATATGTGAGCTTGGAAGTGCGGGAGTTCTTTTAATGTTAGCAGATAGTACAAATGTAGAAAAATCAGGTTTTACTATGTCTGAAAAGACTGTGGGAGCAGGACTGGATGATTTATTTAGAAAAGCTAATGGTAGTAGAATAATAGTAGCTACATTTGCATCTAATGTTCATAGATTACAACAAATTATAAATATGGCGGTTAAATTTAATAGAAAAGTTGCTATCTCAGGAAGATCAATGGTTAATGTTATAGGTGTTGCTAAAGATCTTGGATATTTAGATATTGAAGATGATATATTAATTGACTTAAATGATATATCTAAATATGATAACAGTGAATTAGTAATTATAACAACAGGAACTCAAGGAGAGCCCATGTCAGCTCTTGCAAGAATGGCTTGTAGTGAGCATAAAAAAGTAGAAATTATACCAGGAGATTTAGTAATAATTTCTGCTCATCCAATACCAGGAAATGAAAAACTAATTTCAAAAGTAATAAATCTTTTATTTGAAAGAGGGGCTAGAGTTGTTTATAATGACATAGCAGATATACATGTATCTGGTCATGCTGCTCAAGAAGATTTAAAGCTTATAAATAGAATGGTAAAACCAAAATTCTTTATGCCAGTTCATGGTGAGTATAGAATGTTAAAACGTCATGCTGAATTAGCTAATGAACTTGGTATGCCACAACAAAATGTATTTGTAATGCAAACTGGTCAAGTATTAGAATTAGATAGAAATTCTGCAAGAGTTACTACTACAGTACCAACAGGAAATGTACTTGTAGATGGACTTGGAGTAGGAGATGTAGGAAATATAGTTCTTAGAGATAGAAAACATTTATCAGAAGATGGCCTTATGATAGTAGTAGTTACTATATCTAAAGAAGATGGTAAAGTACTTGCTGGACCAGATATTATATCTAGAGGATTTGTTTATGTTAGAGAATCAGAAGATTTAATGGATGGAGCCAAAAATGTAATTAAAGATGTGTTACATGAATGTGAAGAAAAAAATATTAAAGAATGGGCATATTTAAAAAATAATATTAAAGAAAACTTAAAAGAATATTTATATACAAAAACAAAAAGAAATCCGATGATATTACCAATAATCATGGAAGTATAATATGAAATACCTCAGTATTTAAATTAAAATACTGAGGTATTTTTTTTGAAAGTATAAACAAAAGTAACTTAAATTTGCATATATAGTATTAAATACCTAAATTTAAAATTAGAATAGGGAGGATAATATGAGTGTATATGATACAGCTACAAAGTTAGCTAGCGAAATTAAAAATAGTAAAGAATATTTAGATTTTGTTGATAATATGAAAATAATAAAGAAAAATAAAAATTATGAAAATTTATTAAGTGAATACAAAAAGACACAATATAATCTTCAAATAGCTACCATGAATAATAAAAAATTAGATAAAAAAACTTTAAAAAATATGGAAGAAATTCAAAATAAAATTAGACATAATGACCAAATATATAATTATATTTTGTCAGAAGAAAAGTTTAATATAATGATGGATAATATAAATAAGATAATAGCAAATACCATAAAAGAAGACTATAAGTAGAAAAGAGGAATAAAGATGAAAATACTAGTTATTAAAATTGATTTAAGAGCACCTTATGTACATTCTTTAAAGGAAAAGAGAATGATTGTAAAAAGCATAATAGGAAAACTACAAAACAAATTTAATATTAGTATTAGAGAAGTTGAAAATCAAGATTTGCATCAAAGAATAAGTATTGGTATGGTAAAACTTGATTTAAATAGTAAAGATAGTGACAAGGCAAAAGAAAAAATTATAGATTTTATAGAAGAAAATTGTGAAGCAGAAATAATTGATATTGAAAGTGAAGTTATAAATTATTAGCAAATATAATATGTAAAAGATACTAATTATAAATTAGAAGTATTGGTAAAAAATAATATAAGACAAACAATATGAAGGAATAAATTAAGAGGTGACAAAATGAAAAGATTTACTAGCTTTTTACTTGCATTAACTATTATAGTAGGTCAAATAAGTATTGTTTTTGCCGATACTAAAGAAGCTAAACTAGATATATCATCTAAATCAGCAGTACTTATGGATGCATCCACAGGAAAAATTTTATATGAAAAAAATTCGCATGAAAAATTACCTCCAGCTAGTGTGACAAAAGTCATGACAATGCTTTTAATATGTGAAGCATTGGAAAGTGGTAAGATTAAAGAAGATGATGATGTGCAAATAAGTGAAGTAGCATCTAGTATGGGAGGAAGCCAAATTTTTTTAGAACCTGGAGAAATTCAAAAAGTAGATACATTATTAAAATCAATAGCCGTTGCATCAGCCAACGATGCTTGTGTAGCCATGGCAGAATATGTAGGTGGAAGCGTGGAAGAATTTGTAGTTCTTATGAATAAAAGAGCAAAAGAACTGGGAATGAATGATACAAATTTTGTAAATACAAATGGTCTTCCTGTAGATAATCACTACACATCAGCCTATGATATAGCTTTAATGTCAAAAGAACTACTTAAACATAAGAAAATTTCAAAATATCTTACTACATGGATGGATGAAGTTGTTGTAGGAAAAAAACAAGCTAAAATAGGTATATCAAATACAAATAAATTAGTAAAACACTATCAAGGGGCAACTGGTGTAAAAACTGGTTTTACTCAACAAGCAAAATACTGTTTATCTGCATCTGCTCTTAGAAATAATACACACTTAATAGCAGTTACACTATGTGCAGAAACTTCACCAATAAGATTTAAAGATGCCACAAATTTACTTAATTATGGATTTGCAAATTATGAAAGTGTTAAAATTTGTGGAGCAAATGATAAAGTCGCCACAGTAAAATTTGAAAAAGGTGAAAAAGAAAATGTGGATTTAGTAGCAAAAGATGATTTATCTGTGTTAATCAAAAAAGGAGATAAAAAAGACTTTACTAAAAAAGTTCAAATAAAAGACGATTTAAAACTTCCTATAAAGAAAAATACAGAACTGGGTGTTGTAAAAGTATATAGAGGAGATGAATTAGTTGGTGAAAGCAAGATAATAAATACAGAAGATATAAATAAAGCCTCATATCTTCAAATGTTAAGAAGAATAGTTGATAATTTATTGTAGAATAAATAAAAGCTATGAAGAATAAAAACTTCATAGCTTTTATAATGAAAAGATATAAATATTTTCATTATACTTTTATAAATGATATAATAATAGTATTACAAAAAATAGTAGGAGAGAATAAATATGTTTAACTTAAGTAATTTATTAGCATCTTTGGTGGGAATTGCTATGGCTATATCTATTCACGAATTTGGTCATGCGTATTCAGCTCACTTACTTGGAGATGATACTGCTAAATATAATGGTAGAATGACCTTAAACCCAGCAAAACATATTGATCCTTTAGGATTAATAATTTTATTTATTTGTCATTTTGGTTGGGCAAAACCAGTACCAGTTAATCCAAATAACTTTAAAAATTATAAAGTAGGCAATCTGATAGTTTCCATATCAGGAGTAATAGGAAATTTAATTGGAGCTATTATTTGTGCATTAATACTTAAATATTTTGATATGTATGCTATACAAAAAATATTTGGTCAAGCTATGTGGATTAATATTGGTTTTGGAGCCTTTAACTTACTTCCAATACCACCTCTTGATGGATGGGGAGTTATATCATCATTACTTCCATATAAATTTAATGATTTCATATATAAATATGAAAATGTAGGATATGCAGTGTTGTTAATTTCTATTTTTACAGGAATTTATTCTTATGTAACAACACCAATAATGATGGCATTTTATTATGTAGTAAGTATATTTATGTAGAGGTAATTTAATGAAGTATAATATACATTTAAATGTTTATGATGGACCTTTGGACTTACTTTGTGATTTAATTTCGAGACAAAAAATAGATATAAAAGATATATCAATATCAGAAATAACAAGTCAATATTTAGCTTATATAGATATGTTAAATGAAATGGACTTAGAAGTTGCCAGTGAATTTATAATTATGGCATCAAAATTATTAGAGATAAAATCTAGATATTTATTATATAAACAACATCATGAAGAACATGAAGAAGATCCCAGATTAGAATTAGTAGGACAATTAGAAGAATATAAGAAGTTTAAAGAAGCATCTTTAAATATGAAAGACAAAGTTCACTATATTAGTGATACATTCTTTAGAGCAAAAGAAGAGGTAATAGTGGACAATAAAATAGATTTGGATGAAATATCTATAGATGCAATTAGAAAGATTCTTCCAATAATTTTAAAAACAAAAGTTATTGAAGGTTTTGATAAAACAGAAGAATTAGATATTATAGTAAAGAAAAAAGTCGTATCATCAGAAGAAAAGATGCAAGACTTAAAAGTTTTAATGAGTAAAGAAGATAAAGTAAGCTTTGTTAAATTAGTAGAGTATTATGACAAAGATGAAACTATAGCAACATTTTTAGCAATTCTTGAATTAATAAAAGAAAAGTTAATAGTTGTGGTTCAAAATAAATTTTTTGACGATATTCTTATAATAAAGCGTGGAGTGGAAAATGAATAGAAAAGAAATAAAATATATCATAGAATCTATTATGTTTGCTTATGGTGAGCCAATTGGCATAAAAGAACTTAATGCAGTTATAAATGAAGATCTTTCACCAAAAGAAATTGAATTTATGGTAAATTCTTTAATAGAAGAATATAAAGAAAATAATAGAGGAATTCAAATAATTAAACTAGAAAATAAATATCAAATGTGTACTAATAAAGATTATGCAGATTATATAAAAAAAGTCTTAGAACCTAAAAAAAGAAAATCTTTAAGTCAAGCTACATTGGAAACTTTAACTATTATCGCATATAAACAACCTATAACTAAAGTTGAAATAGAAAATATTAGAGGTGTTAAATGTGATAAAGTTTTACAAACTCTTTTAGAACATGAATTAATAAGAGAAGCAGGTAGACTTAATAAAATAGGTAAACCTATTATTTATAAGACTACAGGAGAATTTTTAAAACTATTACAAATAGAAAGTCTAAAGGATTTACCACCAATAGATAGTTTTGAAAAGGAAGAAGAAATATAAAAAAATAAGGGGGATTAAGATGAAAAGTAAAGTAGCGATGTTTATATATGTTGCATTTGCACTAGTGAGTTTTTTATTTGGGGTAAAAATGTTTCAAATGGGAGATACATTGAGAGGTGTGCTTTTCATGGTTGCTGTTGCATGTTGGGGAATGTGTATTTACAAT
Source organism: uncultured Clostridium sp. (assembly GCA_900557165.1). GTDB lineage: Bacteria > Bacillota > Clostridia > Peptostreptococcales > Peptostreptococcaceae > Terrisporobacter. Next base: position 143 of record USRS01000073.1, on the reverse strand, counting down.
AATAGTGGCATGAATAGAAGACAAAAAGAAAGAAATATATCGCCTGCACAAAATAAAAATCATAAAAATAAAAGGAAATCTAAATCTAGATAAATAAAACATAGGCCCTTGGCCTATGTTTTTTGTATATATCCATAGATTTT
>USRS01000072.1 GCA_900557165.1 uncultured Clostridium sp. | reverse complement strand
ACTTACAAGGATATTATATTACATTTAAACCTGTGGAAAACTTCTGTATAATAGTAATATGAATAGGTGTAGAAGATATGAAGAACGTAAAATTATAAATATAATTTTAGAAAATCATTTTGAAAAATTTAAACAATATAAATTACCAAGCATAAAAAGTAAAGAAATGCGTCAGCATATAATTAATGTAATAGAAAAAGCATTAAATTGTGGAAATATAGAGCATGGAGCTGGAATGATGAAACTTAAAGATACAGGATTTAATCAGTTTGCAAATAATGAGAATACTGAATTTAGGGATTATGATGTAAAAGCTTTGAAAAATAATAGAGAAATAATAAGTGTGTTGGAGCAGATGGGACAACAGAAGAAAAAGAAAAGGAAGTGATGTGAAGATTTTCTACAATATATATATTATTAGGAGGATTTTAGACTTTTTTATTTAATATATATTAAGTATTAAGATAGTATAAAAATGGGGAATTAAATTGTTAAAAATGAAAAAGTTTATAGGAACTTTAATGGCTATAATGATTATAGTAGTTCCATCGAGTCAAATTTTTGCTAATGAACAGGTTATGGATTCTGAAGCAATGAGGAAAGCTCCAATTGTATTTAGTACAGATGAAGAAAGAGCAAGTATATCAGGTAATTTTGGAGCAGCATATATAGGGGATATGAGTTCTGCGAAGATGTTAAACTGGAGATTAACACCAAATAAGCTTATAGGAAGTTTTGCTGGAACTATTTTAGTTACGACGACAAGTGGTATTCCTGTTAAAACTTATTATGTAAGTGGAGGAGGAATGTCACCAACTGGTCAGGTTAGTGTTTCATCACTGAAAAAAGGAACGTATAGAGCTACATTTGGAGGTAATGGAGTGACAGTGTCAGGAAAGAAATTCAATATATTACCAGGACTAAGTGAAACTTTTACTAAATATTAATGAAATTAATAAAAAAGAGTAATTTATTTTTTTGAAATTACTCTTTTTTATTAACAGAAGGAGAATTTATGTTAAATATATGTTTTAATAAAAAATTTTATAATTCATTAAAAATAGCTAAAAAGCAAGGGTTAATTGAAGATAGTGAAATATTATTAATACAGAAAGAAATATTGGTAGAGTATGTAGAAGCGGATAAATACAGAAACATTATATCAAAGAATACGGATATAACGTTATGGTATTCTAGAAGTCCTAAAGAGTTATACTGTTTATATTTTATAGTTAATAAATTGATTAATAAAAATATTGAAGTTGTGGGTTTGGATAAAAAAAATATTGAAAATGGATACTTGAAATATTCGTGTAGTGGAGAAGTAAATATTGAGGATATTCCTTATTTTATGCAAAATAGAAAGAAGTTAACGCTAGAAGAAAAAAATATATATTCGCAAAAATATATTGAGATATTAAAACAAAAAGGAGATTTATTAGTTGAAGTTGATGGAGAATTAAAATTAGTTGAAATAGATTATTATGATAATGAAATTTTAAAATTCTTAAATTATGATAGATGGTCTTATATATATGAAGCCATAGGTGAGTTTATATCATTATATGAGATTGATATTAGTGATGAATTTATTCTAAATAGATTAATAAGCTTAGAGAAAAACAATATAGTTGAAATAAAATTCAATAATAATGAAATTTATAATAGTAAAATTAGAAAAAAACAAATTGATTTTACTATTTCGAAGGAGTTGTCTCAAAATGATTTAAAATCATAAAAAGAGGCAACTCTTTTTTATATAATATAATTGGATTGGTTCTTACAGATCATTTCAGAAAAGGCTATTTTAGAAAGTGCAAAAGAGAACAGTGGAGAGAAAAAGTCTAAGGTTTTTTCTATAGTTATGAAAGGGGAAAAGAATATTGTAAAGATAAAGCAATCATTATACAAGCTCATACTCATAGACAAAAACACAGTAAATTAGCAGATATAAATTATTTGCATGGTATCGAAATAAATAATAAAAATCCAAGACATAATAACAATAATCATTTAACAAAAGCTGTTTATGAAAAACATCCACATCTTATAGCCATAGGCGGTAGTGATGTACACAAAAAAGAAGATTTATGTAATGGAGGAATTTGTACAAATAAAAAAATTACTACTCATAAAGACTTAATTGATATATTAAAAAATAAAGAATTTGATATTATTTAAATATATTAAGTTGTTTTATAGTAAATGAGAGCAAAATTTAATATAATGCTCTCATTTTAATTATGGACTTTAACCTGTTGATGATGTTTACATTAATTATTTTATTAAGTAAGAAAATTTATAAAATAAATTAATAAAAATATTTAAATCTATGTAAATATATTTTATAATATAAAAATACCTTAAAAGTGGGCTGAAAAGAGTAACAAAGAATTAAGGAGAAAATTGAATATGATCAAAGAAAAATATGATAATAAGACCATATTTATGATGTCTTTACCTATATTTGTGGAGTTATTACTTCAATTATTAGTTGGTAATATTGACCAGTTTATGATTAGTAAGTACTCTCAAGAAGCAGTAGCAGCCATAGGTAATGGTAATCAAATAATGAATATAGTCATAGTAGTATTAAATGTAATGAGTGTATCTACAACTATTCTTATTTCACAATACTTAGGAGCAAAAAATAAATCTAAAGGTTCAGAGGTAAGTACAGCATCTCTTTTAATATCTTCTGTATTTAGTATATTAATTACCATATTAGTTATATTGTTTAATAAACAATTATTTATGTGGTTAAAGGTTCCAAATGAAATATTAGCAGAAACTAGCAGATATACAGTTATAATTGCAAGTTTTGTTTTAATTCAAGGAATTTATATGACAATAAATTCAATACTTAGAAGTTATGCATTGATGAAAGAAGTAATGTATGTATCAATTTTAATGAATATGATAAATATAATTGGTAATGCCATACTTATAAATGGATTATTTAAAGCACCAAGATTGGGAATAGTAGGGGCTGCTATTTCAACTAACTTTAGTAAATGTATAGGACTTATAGCAGTAACAATTATATTAATTAAAAAAGTGGATATAAAAATATCGCTTAAATATTTAAAACCATTCCCAATAGATACTATAAAGAAATTACTATTTATAGGTCTTCCATCAGGGGGAGAATCTTTATCTTATAATTTATCTCAAATGATAATATTAAAGGTGGTAAATATATTTGGAACATCGGTAATAGCAACTAGAGTATATGGAAATATGCTTGCAAATGTATGTTATGTTTATAGTTTGGCCATAGGACAAGCAACTCAAGTTGTTATTGGATATTTAATTGGAGCAGGAAGAGAAGATGAAGTGGAAAATAGAGTTTGGTCGGTAAGTGTCATATCTCTTGTAGTATCTTTAGCTGTAACAATTTTAATTTACTTTAATAGTGATGCAGTGTTTGGAATTTTCTCAAAAGATCCAGTAGTTCTTGCTCTTGGTAAGAAAATTATATTTATAGAGATTTTCTTAGAAATAGGTAGGGCAATAAATATAGTAATGACAAAATGCTTAATAGCAGCAGGTGATGTATATTACCCAGTACTTACTACACTGACATTTTCATGGGTAGTAGCTGTTGGAGGTTCATATATCTTAGGTGTAAAACTGGGACTAGGACTTCAAGGAGTATGGTTAGCAATGATGATGGATGAACTAATAAGAGCAGTTATATTTGCCATAAGATTTAAATCATGTAAATGGAAAAATAAATCAATGATTGAAAATAGTCAAGCTGCATAAAATTTATTTGAAGTATAGCAACTTATAATAAGGAGTGAAAATATGAGAACAACAAATATATTAGATAAAATATCTGATGGAAGATTATATGATATTGAAGATGTGGTAAAGGCAGATACGTGTGGTTGTGATGGATGTAGTGATTGTTGCAAAGATGTGGGAGATTTAGTAGTTTTAACACCTTTTGATATATATGAAATAACAAATTACTTAAATATGGATTTTGATAAATTGATAGGAGATAAAATAGTTTTACGAGAAAACAATAAAATAGTACTTCCTTATTTAAAAATGCAAGAAAACAATAAAAATTGCAGTTTCCTAGATGAAAAGGGAAGATGTACAATTCACTTAAAAAGGCCTAATATTTGTCGATTATTTCCTTTAGGAAGAGCTTATCAAGACAATGATTTTAAATATTTTTTACAAGTAGACAATTGCCCTAAAGATGAATTAAAAGATGTAAAAGTATCTCAATGGATAAATATTGAAAATTATAATGAAAATAAAAAATTTATATTAGAATGGTATAAATTTATAAAAGCTCTAACTTTCCGTTTAAAATTTGTAAGAGATGAAGATGAAATTGAAAATATAAATCAAATTTTATTGGATAGTTTTTATAGAGTTAAAATAGATAATGATTTTTATAAATCTTTTGAAAAACTTTTACCCGAAGTAAAAAATAAACTAGGAATTATATAAAATTGCTAGAGAGATTATTCTCTCTAGCAATTTTTTTATTTTTCTAATAAGCAAGAGATATCAGAGAATGGTTCAAGTGTTCTTTTTAAAATGCCCTGTGTATAGGCGATTAAAATTCCGTAATTTGTAAATGGTATATTTTGATCTTGGGCACATTTTACTCTGTATTTCATTTCCCTTTCATTTAAAGTACATCCACCGCAATGGACAATCATCTTATATTTTGATAAATCATAAGGAAATTCTCTTCCAGTAGAAAATTCAAAATTAATTTTTTTATTTGTATATTTTGTTATCCATTTAGGAATTTTTACTGTACCTATATCATCACATTGACGATGATGAGTACATCCTTCAGAAATTAAAATTGTATCATTGTCTTTTAAATCTTCTAAAGTTTTTACACCTTTTACTGTTTCTTTTAAATCACCTTTATATCTGGCAAATAAAATAGAAAATGAAGTTAATAAGATGTCTTTTGGAGTATCAGTAGAAACTTTTGAGAATACTTGACTATCAGTTATGACAAGTTTAGGTTTTTTACCTAGATTTTTTAAAGTGTTTTTTAATTCATTTTCTTTGACAACTATGGCATTGGCATTTGCTTCTAAAATATCCCGAATTGTTTGTTGTTGAGGTAAGATGAGTCTTCCTTTAGGAGCAGCTTTGTCAATTGGTACTACAAGCACTACAAAATCAGATGGATTTAATAAATCACCAACTATTTTAAATTTAGGTTCATCTGTTGGAGCTTGTTTAGCAATCATTTCTTTTAGTTCATATATATTTTCTTTTGTAGTTGAACTTACCCATATTGTATTTGGGTTAGAGTTTATTTCATTTTCATCAATGTTTTGTTGCTTTCTGACCAAATCAAGTTTGTTCATGACTACTATGTAAGGTATATTTTTTTCTTTAAATTTATTAATTAATGCTTTATCTTCATCAGTTTGCCCCAAAGTTCCATCAACAACTAAAATACCTATATCGCTTTTATTTAAAACTTGATAACTTTTTTGAATACGCATTTTTCCAAGTTCCCCCACATCATCAAGACCAGGAGTGTCGATTATCATAACAGGACCTAAAGGCAAAAGCTCCATAGCTTTTGAAACGGGGTCTGTAGTAGTACCTTTTATGTCAGATACTATGGCAAGACTTTGATTAGTTATTGCATTTATTACACTGGATTTTCCTGCGTTTCGTTTACCGAATATACCTATATGAACACGTTCAGAAGAAGGTGTAGAATTTAATCCCATATTAATCATCTCCTTTTATAATATAGTATAAATTATAGCACAGTAAAGTAAGTAGATGAATTTATTTTGTCTTTAAAATATATTAAAAAAATTGAAAAAATATGTAATAAATGTATAAAAAATACAAATGATATGATATAATATGTCAAAGAAAAGAAAAAGTGTGTACAAATAAAAGAAATGTGACATACAAAAAAGGTGATATTGGTGGAGGGAATATGATTAAAAGAAATGGTAAAAAAATAGCAGCTATAGCAATAGCAGGTACATTGATGATGCAAAATATGAATAACATATTTGCAATGGAAAATTCAGTAGAAAATGTAGAAAAAGAAAATATTGAGGTATTATCATCAGTTTCTACTGAAAACAAAGAAAAAACCAATGAAACTGTTGATTTAGAACTATTGACTTTCAATGATTTACATGGTCAAATTGATGAAACTAAATATGGTGGTGGAATAGCCAACTTATCTGGAGCACTAAAAGATTTACAAAAAGAAGCAAAAGAAAATAATAAAAATGTTTTAACTATGTCTGCAGGAGATCAAGTAGGGGGAAGTCCAGCAATATCAGCTCTTTTACAAGACCAACCAACTCTTGAAATGATGGAAGAGATGAATGTTGATATAGTGACAACAGGAAATCATGAATATGATGAAGGTTTAGAAGAATTAGAAAGATTAATTATAGGGGGAACTCATTCATCAGGACTTAATTGGAATGGAACTTCTTATGAATGGATAACTGCCAATGTTATTGCAAAGAAAGATATGACTTTTGCAGGAAGAACAGTAAAAGCTGGTGAGCCTATAATGGAGCCATATACAGTAAGAGAAATAGATGGGGTAAATGTAGGTATAATAGGTATTGTAACTAAAGATACAGCTGGAAAGGTTGTTCCAGATGGAATTAAAGATGTTGAGTTTACTGATGAAGCACAAGCTATAAATAAGTATACTCAAGAGTTAAAATCTAAAGGCATAAAAACAATAATAGTATTATCACATGTTCCTACTAAATCAACTACTGATGGAGTCTTATTAGATGTAGATGGAGATAGTGATTTATATGAAATATCTCAAAAGGTAGATGGAGAAGTTGATGTTATAATAGGTGCTGATAATCATACTTATGCAAACTCTGTGGTAAAAAGAGAGGGTAAAGATGATATTATAATAACTCAAGCTTATTCTAAGGGGTCAAATATAGGAAAAATAGATTTAAGTATAGATAAAACTACAGGAGATGTAGTTAAGTCAAGTGCTGAAATATTAACTGTTAAATCAGGTCTTGTATCAGAAGATCCAGTTGTAGCTAAAATGGTTGAAAAACTAAGATTAGATGTTAAGGATAAACTGGAAAGAGTTATAGGAACATCTCAAGATGATATATTAAAATCAGAAGTAAGTACAAATGCTGAATCTGAAATGGGAAGATTTGTTGCAGATTCTCAATTATGGGCAGCTCAAACTAAAGATAAAGATATAAAAATATCATTTATGAATATAGGTGGAGTAAGAGCTGATCTACTGAAAGGTAATGTAACTTATGAAAATGCTTATTCTATACAACCTTTTGGAAATGATTTAACAAAATTCACTTTAAGTGGAGCTCAAATCAAAAAAGTTTTAGAACAACAAAATATAAATGATTGGTTTGTAGCTAGACAAAATGGGGAAAATGGAAGTTTAGCTTATGCACTACAAGTTGGTGGATTCACTTATGAGTGGCATGCAGAGCAAGTTGACGGTAAATGGATGATGAAAGTCGATAAAATGTATCTAAATGATGAAAATAAAACTGAAATAGAAGATACTGATAAAATAAAATGCGTTGCCAACATATTCTTAGCTCAAGGTGGAGATGGATTTACAACATTTACTGAAACTTCATTTGAAGTTATAATGAATGACTTAGATGCTTTTGAACAATACATAACAGAGTTATCTAAAAAAGATAATAATGGTGATGGAACTATTGGATTAAACAAAGTGGATGTGGTTAAAAATCCAAATATGATAAATCTAGACCAAAACTTTGACGGTATAGTTGATGAACCACAAGAAAAGCCAGAAGAAAAGCCGGAGGAAGATAAAGATGAAACTCCAGACTCAGGAGAAGAAAAACCAGAAGAAGATAAAGATGAGACTCCAGATTCAGGAGAAGAAAAGCCAGAAGAAGATAAAGACGAAACTTCAGATTCAGACTCAGATAAAGAAGATGATAATACTGTAAATAGTCCTTAAACAGGAGAAGCTAGTGTTGTTTCTTACTCAGTATTAGGTATAATTGCAGCAGCTGTATTATCATTAATAAATAGAAGAAAAATAAAATAAATAATAAATTTACTAAATTTATATTAAAAAATTAAAGTCATCTTATAAAATAGATGGCTTTTTTATCGTGATTGTAGTATTATTTATTAGTGAAAATTATTAAGAAAAAAGAATAAGAAAGGTAAAATTACAAAATGTCAAAAGTAGTACAATCAGCATTTGTTTTGTTTATTGCAACAATGGCATCAAAAGTCGTAGGATTTCTTAGAGATGTTTGTATAGCATATGTTTATGGAGCAGGTGTTGTTTCAGATTCATATTTAATGGCTCTAAATATTATGACAGTTGCTTTTATGTCACTGTTATGTGTTGCAATACAAAGTACATATATGCCTATATTTACAAGTATAGAGGCAGAATCAGGAAAAGGTAAAGCTCTTAAATTTACTAGTAATGTAATAAACATAATAATTATAATTTCCTTAGGGATATCAATATTTGGATGGTTCTTTACAAAGCCTATAGTAAAAATATTTGCCATGGGATTTGAAGGAGAAAGGCTTGCACTTACTATACAACTTACGAGAATAATATTATTTTCTGTAGGTTTAATATGTGTAACATATGTTTTAAAGGCCTATTTAGAAATACACAGTTATTTCTTCATAACAGGTATAATGCCACTTCCATATAATATTGCCATAATATCTTCAGTTCTTTTAAGTAAGGTATTTGGGGTGGGCATGCTTGCTTATGGAACAGTATTGGCATTTTTACTGCAAATGTTATTCTTAGTTCCTTATTGTATGAAAAAAGGATTTAAGTATCAATTTATAGTTAATTTTAAAGATAAAAATGTACGTAAAATGGCTTTAGCAATAATGCCAATTTTAGTAGGTGCATCAGCTTATCAAATTAACAGTTTAGTTGATAAAAACTTAGCATCTACCCTTGTTACAGGATCAATGTCAGCACTAAATTATGCTTACAAACTTAATATTTTTGTTATAGGTCTATTTGTTGCATCTATAACATCAGTTATTTATCCTGTATTTTCAAAACTTGGTTCAAATAAAGAAATTAAACAATTAAAAAAGACATATTGTCAATCAATAAATGCAGTAATATTAATTACTATGCCAATTGCTGTAGGAGCATTTATTTTAGCAGAGCCAATAATAAGAATATTATTTGAAAGAGGTGCTTTTGATGCCACAGCTACAGCTATGACAGCGCAAGTTCTTATGTGTTATTGTGTTGGGATGACGGCTTGTGGAATGAGAGATATTACAGTTAGGGTATTTTACTCATTACAAGATACTAAAGTTCCAATGAGAAATAGTATATTCTGCGTAGTATTTAATATTATATTCAACTTATTATTAATAAGATTCTTAAAAGTATCAGGATTAGCTTTAGCATCAAGTTTATCAGCAATACTTGCAGTATTGTTCTTAATGTTTAATTTAAGAAAGAAAATAGGAAGATTTAATATACAAAGTATTATAAGAACTATTTTTAAAACAGGAGCTTCTGCCCTAGCTATGGCTATTGTTGTACGTATAGTATTTGGATTTGTATCACCATTTAATGAATTTATAGGACTGTTTGTTTCTATAGGGGCTGGTGCAATTGTTTATGCTATAATGGTATTAGTTTTAAAAGTTGAATCAACTAAATACGTTATTGAAAAAGTAAATGGAAAATTAAATAGAAAAGTAAGTAGAAAAATGAGTTCTTAATATATAATATAAAGTGGGACTTTTATAATCAAACTAATAGAAGATACTATAATCATGATAGATTTATAGTATCTTTTTTAGTTTGTACTATAATATATATGCTACTTTCCCTATACATCTTGCAAATCTTCAAAAAGTTCTCCTCACCTATCATATCAAACATACTGTGTAAATAATAAGGTATATGTTCATTCAAAAGATCCATTGTATCTCCCTCCTTTTTTAACAAGTAACATAACGAACGGCTTTTTTCTATATATATGTTCTATACAGTAATACCTAGCTTAATAATAAAATATATATAAAATACATCAATAGTATATTTCTCGTTAACTCGTTAAGAAAAGTTACCAAAGTATTGAAATCAACCCATATTTTCTTCTTAACGAGTTTCTTAACAAGCTCTTAACGAGCCTTTAACGAGATTTTAAAATACGCTCATAACATCTTGTGTGCCATACATAGTAAAATTTCTAACACCTGTTTTATTTTTAGAATACCTCTGACAATTATCGATTTTTTTCATTTATAATTAAAATATAAATATTGATTATTATAAATAAAGAACTATATAAGTGTATATTTAGGAAAGAATGTCATATTTGAGAGGAGTTAAATGATGTTACTAAAACAAATGAAATATTTCGTGTCAATTGTTGAAAATAATAGTTTTACTGAAGCAGCTGAAAAATATTTTGTTTCTCAATCAGCCATATCTCAACAAATTAAATCGCTAGAAATGGAATTGGGAGTAGAACTTATATTAAGGGGAAATCGTAGCTTTACATTAACATCAGCAGGAGAGTATTTTTATAGGCAAAGTTTGATAATATTAGATGAAATTGATAGAATTTGTAATAAAACTAAATTACTTTCTAGTAATGAAGAAAATATACTAAAAATAGGGTATTTAAAAGAATATGGTGGATATGAACTGCAAAAAGCAATTGCAAATTTTACTTCAAAGTATAAAAAAATAGATTTACATATAATAAGTGGAACACATGAAGAATTATATGAAAAATTAAAAACAAATAGTGTGGATTTAGTATTAAATGATCAAAGAAGAGCATTTTCATAGGAATATATAAATTATCATTTAATTTCAAGCTATTCATTTATTGAAATTTCATCTAGAAATCCACTTGCCACATTAAATAAAATTGATATTAGCGATATAAAAAATATACCGTGTATATTAATTTCATCAAAAGAGCAGTTGGAATCTGATAAAGAATATTACCAACGTGTAATGGGATTTGGAGGAGAGTTTATTTTTGCGGAAAATTTAGATGAAGGAAGATTATTTGTTGCTGGAAATAAAGGGTTTATGCCCGTAGAAGATATAACTTTTACGACTAGAAAAGATATATCAATAAAAAGAATTGCTTTATATAGAGATGAAAAACAAATTAAAAAAGATTATTTTGCATTTTGGAAAAAAAGTAGAACTAATGTATATATTGAAGAATTTGCAGAAATTTTAAAAAAATCATTTGATGATATATAAAATTTAAATGTAATTAAATAAATTTTTGTATTAGAAAAACTTATATGTAAGTGGTAATATAAAAAACTTATCAAAAGGAAATACAGAAGTTGTTGCTGAAATGATAAAAGAATTTACAGGTGGAGACTTATTTAAAATTGACCCATTAATTGAATATGATAAAGATTATTATAAATGTATAGAAGAAGCTAAAGTGGATCTGAAAAATAATTCTAGGCCAAAGCTTAAGAGATACTTAGAGGATATAGATGATTATGATATTGTATACCTGGGATATCCTAATTACTGGGGGAACTATGCCTATGGCTGTGTGTACATTTTTAGAAAAATATGATTTTACAGGGAAAATAATTAAACCATTTTGTACGCATGAAGGAAGTGGCATGGGTTCTAGTGAAAAAGATATTAAAAAGATAATACCAGATAGTGTCATTAAAAAAGGATTAGCAATTCATGGTGCCAAGGTAAATGAATCTAAAAATATAGTGCATAAATGGATTGATTAGTATTAGAAAAGGAGTGTTAATTATAATGAATAAAGAAGTTATGATTTTAGTTGGGGCTGGACAAATTGGCATGGCAATTGCTAGAAGAATGGGATTTGGTAAAAAATAGTGATTGGAGATAAAAATATAAATAATGCAAAAAATATTGCCGAAATAATGAATAATGCTGGGTTTGATGTGGAGTATATGGAAATGGATTTATCATCAAGAGAATCTATTAAATCTATTATAAAAAAGCACAAGAATATGGAGATATTACAATGCTTGTGAATGCAGCAGGAGTTTCTCCCAGTCAAGCATCAATAGAAACTATTTTAAAAGTAGATTTGTATGGTACAGCTGTTTTGCTTGAAGAAGTGGGTAAAGTTATAGCAAAAGGTGGAGTGGGAGTGACAATTTCTAGCCAGTCAGGTCATAGAATGCCAGCTCTTAGCCAAGAAGTGGCTAATGTGGCAGAATTGCTTATGAGTCAAGGACGAGCATTTATTACAGGCACAGATTTTTTAATTGATGGTGGAGCTACAGCTTCTTATTTTTATGGGCCATTAAAACCAGAAGTATAAGATTTAATAAAAGGCTATGTTTTAAACAAATGTTGATATTTTTATATTTTACCACAAAAAGCAGGGGTAACATTACCTCTGCCTTTTTGTTAGTATTTTATTAAATTTATTTATTTCTTTCTAATATTTCTTTTTAAATATAAAGTTACTTATAGTCCCAAAAACTAAAGCTGGTATTATAGCTCCTATTAATATCTTCATTACAGAAGCAAATGATAACTCCATTAGTTGAACTATAAATAAAGCTGAAATAATTAAATAGAACAATATATAATCTAATTTTCTAAATGTTGAAAAACTCATTCTATACCCCTTTTTTTGAATTATATACTTATTTTCTTATTGTAGTATATTTGTGATTTTATTATAACTATTTATACAAATTTTAGTGTTCTTAATTTGAAGTCTTTTACTTTAGTGTAAGCACATACTACATTGCTTTGTACAATAAAATTCTTAGTTTTAATAGAGTCTTTATCATTTTCAAATATTTTCAACCATTTAAACCAGTGCATATAGTTAGAAATATATTTACTTGCCACACCATTAAATCTTCCCATCCATCTCTTTAAATTGCTATGTAAACTATTTATATGTTGAATATGGTAAATATCTTCTTTATGCTTACCTGTTTTTATACGTTTATGGTCTAAATTGAAATCTGTAGCAAATCTAATATAAGATTTGTGGCTATCTGTGCATAATATAGAATTCTCACCTATATGACCTTTATATAGATTTTCAAGTTCTTTATATGTCATTCTACCTTTGCATAAGGGTTCTATTATTAAATTACCTTGTCTATCTAAGGCTGTAGCTACACATATTTGCTCTTTAGATATACCTCTCTTTTTAATAGATTTCCCTCTTTTATGAGATTCTCTTGGCATATTAATAGTTTTTGTTCCTTTAAAGTTTTCAGCAAAAAATACCTCATCTGCCTCTATTAAGCCATCAACATGGCCAGTTCCTAAAAATGCACTTATGCAATCAAGAATTTTATGTCTCCAAAAGAAACTTGTTGCTATATTTATGCCTACAATTTTAGCAGATTTTCTTATTGATAAGCCCATAATCATACATTTTGCATATTTAAGCCACTTATCTAATGATTTTTTACTTCTATATACGGCAGAGTTTGTAAAATCAGTAAAAGTCCTTCTACAATCTTTACAGATATATCTTTGTTTACCATTTTTTGATATTAACTCAGAGCTACAGTGAGGACATACCTTTCCCTTAGAAAATCTAAACTCTTTGACATCTTCATAAATTTGTTCTACTTGAGAGTTTGATACAAGAAATTCTTCCAAATAAGATAGTAACTCTTCTACTTGATTCAACGGTAATGTTTGTATATCTGTTAATATAGACTTTATACTTGGCATCCTACAACCTCCTAAA
>USRS01000071.1 GCA_900557165.1 uncultured Clostridium sp. | reverse complement strand
AATGTGTAAAAATACAAATTTTATATTTAATTATATAATATTATTTTAAAAATATTCTTGTATACAAATAACGAGATTTAGGGGGACATATGTTAGATATTATAAAAGAACAAGGAATAGTAGCTGTACTTAGAGCCGACAGTCATGAACAAGCGAGAGAATATATGAATGCTTGTGTAAAAGGTGGAATAAAAGCATTAGAGCTAACTTATTCAATACCTAACGTAAATGAACTTATAGAAGAATATAAAGACAATAAAGACATGATAATCGGAGTAGGAAGCGTATTAAATGGAAAAATGGCTAAAGATTCCATACTTGCAGGAGCTAAATATGTAGTAAGTCCTGGATATAATGAAGAAATTAATGATGTATGCCATGAAATGGGAGTAACTTATTTCCCTGGATGTATGACTGTTACGGAAATTATGCATGCTTTAGAAAAGGGTAATAAAATGGTAAAAGTATTTCCAGGAGAAATATTTGGACCTAAATACATAAAAGCAGTAAAAGCACCTATACCTCATGTGGAAATAATGCCAACTGGTGGAGTTAATATAGACAACATAGAAGAATGGTTTAAAATGGGAGTTTCATGTGTTGGAGTCGGAGGAGCTTTATTTAAAGGAAGTTTAGAGGATATAGAAAATTTAGCTAAGGAGTTTGTAAATAAAATTGAAAAAATTAGAAGCTAAATATGAAGGAAAAGTACTTGGATTAGGGGAGGTTATGCTTAGGCTAACACCACCAGGTTATGAAAAAATAATACAAGCTAATTCATTCAGTGCTACTTATGCAGGAGGAGAAGCGAATGTTATATGTAGCTTAAGTATGTTTGGTCATGATACTAAATTTGTTACAAAATTGCCTGATAATAAGTTGGGTGAAAAAGTAATTAAAGATTTAAGATCTTTTGGTGTAGACACAAAAGATATTATTACAGGTGAAGGAAGACTTGGTATATATTTTCTAGAACAAGGTATGGGACTTAGAAATACAGATGTTATATACGATAGAAAATATTCAGCTATATCTATGGCAAAAGAAGACGAATTTGATATAGATAAAATCTTAGAAGATGTAAAATTACTTCATATATCAGGAATTAATCCTGCACTTAGTGATGATTTAAAAAATACAACTTTAAAATTAGTTAAAGAATGTAAAAAAAGAAATATAATAGTCTCTTATGATTCTAACTTTAGAGCGAAACTATGGAGTTTAGAAGATGCTAGACAGTTTATGCTAGAGATTTTACCTTATGTGGATATAGCATTTTTAGGAATTTTAGATTTTAAAAATATTTTACTATATGATATTCCAACAGAAAGCTTTGAAGAGAATTTAAAAATACTATATAAAAAATTATTTGAAAAATATCCTAATTTAAAATTTGCATCTTCTACAAGAAGAAAAGTAAACTCAGTAAATAACAACTCATTAAAGGGATATTTATTTGACGGGGAAAACGTTAATAAATCCAAAGAATATACCTTTGATATATTGGATAGAGTTGGAGGAGGAGATTCTTTCACTGCAGGAATTCTTCATGGATTACTTAATCAAATGACTTGTGAAGAAACCGTAGAATTTGCAACTTGTGCAAGTGTGTTAAAACATAGTATATCTGGTGATATGAACTTAGTTAGTGAAAAAGATATAAAATCATTGATGATGTCTGGTGTAGAAAATATAAATAGATAAATTTTTGTAGGGAGAATTGGGAATATGAATAAAGAATTTAAAAATTTAAGCATAGATTGCTTAACTGAAGAACAAAGAAAACACCATGAAAAAGTTGTTAACAGTCCTATAAGAATAATGCAAGTTGGAGAAGGTAACTTTTTAATGTCATTCTTTGACTGGATGGTAGATAGAGCTATAAAAGAAGGAAATTTTGATGGATCAATAGCTTTAACTTGTCCACTAAATTATGATGGAAAAATAAAAACTTTAAACAATCAAGATATGTTATATACAGTAATTCAAAGAGGATTCAGAGGAGAAGAAGAAATATTTGAAACTGACATATTATCTGTATTCTCAAAAGTATTCAACTATAATGTTGAATGGGATACTTTTATGAACATAGCTGAAATGGAAAGTTTAGATGTTGTTATATCAAATACAACAGAAGCTGGACTTGCTTACAAAAAAGTAGAACTAGAAAATGTAAGTGAAGATGGATTATACCCAGGAAAACTTACAGCATTCTTAATGCATAGATTTGAAGTATTAGGAAATATATCTAAAAAATTATTAATATTCCCATGTGAATTAGTTGCTGAAAATGGAAGAGTTTTAAAAGAATATGCATTTAAACACTTAGAAGATTTTGGTGCTAGTCAAGAATGTAAAACTTGGGTTGAAGAAAACTGTGTATTCTTAAGCAACTTAGTTGATAGAATAGTTCCAGGATACCCAAGAGATGAAGAAGAATTCTATTTTGAAAAATTAGGATACAAAGACGGGGCAATGTCTATGTGTGAACCATTCTTCTTATGGGCAATAGAAGGAAGCGAAGAACTTGATAAAATACTTCCATTAAAAGCTTCAGGACTAAATGTTCAATGGTTAGATTCTCTACATGATACACAATTATTAAAAGTAAGAATATTAAACGGATCTCATACTTTAATAACACCACAAAGTATATTAAAAGGATTTAAACAAGTAGACGAAGTTGTTGAAAATGAAACAATGAAAGCATACTTAAATGAAACATTAGGAAAAGAAATTTTACCTTCATTAAAAAATAAAACAGGAAATAAAGAAGAATTTGCTTCTACAGTGCTTGGAAGATTTAGAAATCCACATATAAAACATAAATTAGAATCTATATCAATGAACTCAGTATCTAAGTTCTCAAATAGATTATGGCCAACTGTTAAATCTTATATAGAAGATAATAATAAATTACCAGAAAATATGATGGTTGGTTTAGCAGGTTTAATAAGATTCTACCAAGTTGAAAAAACAGAATCAGGATTTGTAGGACATGACTTCAAAGGAAATGAGTACAAAGTATTTGATACTCCAGAAGTATTAGACTTTATGTACAATGCAAATGTTAAATTTGAAGAAAAAAATGAAGACTATGTAAGATATGTACTTAGCAATGAAAAAATCTGGGGTGAAGATATGACTAAGTATTTAAATATAGTTGAAGTTGTTACAGAAAAAATGCAATCTATGGAGAAAGAATATGAGCCAGTTTGTTAAGATAAATAAAGATGATGATGTGGTAGTACTTTTAGAAGATGGAGTAAAAGGAAAAATAATTGATGTTGACGGAGAACAAATTACATTATTAGAAGATACTCCAAAGGGCCACAAAGTAGCTATAAAAGAAATTAAAAAAGATAATGATGTTTTAAAGTACGGATATAGTATAGGAAAAGCTAAAGAAGATATAAAAGTAGGTCAGTGGATACATTCTCATAATATGAGAACTGGATTAGACGGAATATTAGAATACGACTTCAAAGAAAATACATTAAGCCAAGAAAAAAGTCACAAGGATATATTCTTCAAGGGATATGTCCGTGACAATGGCGAAGTTGGTATAAGAAATGAAATATGGATAATAAATACTGTAGGATGTATAAATAAAACTTGTACTTTACTAGCTAAAGAAGGACAAAAACTTTTAAATGATAAAGTAGACGGAATATATAATTTTGAACATCCTCATGGTTGTTCTCAACTTGGAGACGATTTAGAAAATACAAAAAAAATACTATCAGGTTTAGTTAATCATCCAAATGCAGCAGGGGTTTTAGTTGTAGGGCTTGGATGTGAAAATAATACATTAGATAGTTTTAAAGAAATATTAGAACCAATAAATCACGATAGAGTTAAATTCTTAAACATACAAGATGTTGAAGGTGAAATAGAAGAAGGTATGAAATTAATAGAAAAATTAGTTGATTATGCTTCTAAATTTGAAAGAGAAGATGTACATATATCTAAATTAAAAATAGGTCTTAAATGTGGTGGATCAGATGCCTGGAATAACTGCAAATCCACTTTTAGGAAGATTATCAGATGAAATAATAAGATTAGGCGGAACATCTATACAAACAGAAGTGCCAGAAATGTTTGGAGCAGAGACAATTTTATTTGATAGAGCAATAGATAAAGATGTATTTGATAGAAGTGTTCACTTAATCAATGATTTTAAAGAATATTTCATAAGATACGACCAAGTTATATATGAAAATCCATCTCCAGGAAATAAAAAAGGTGGAATAACAACGCTAGAAGAAAAATCTTTAGGTTGCGTACAAAAAGGTGG
Organism: uncultured Clostridium sp.; assembly: GCA_900557165.1. Lineage (GTDB taxonomy): Bacteria > Bacillota > Clostridia > Peptostreptococcales > Peptostreptococcaceae > Terrisporobacter. The sequence goes on along the minus strand of USRS01000071.1, from coordinate 9,849 downwards.
AAAATCTATAGTAACAGATGTACTTAGATATGGAGATAAATCTACAAAAACAGGACTTAACTTATTATACGGACCAGGAAATGATCAAGTTGCAGTTACAGTTTTAGCAGCAGCAGGAGCTCATATGGTACTGTTTACTACAGGTAGAGGAACTCCTTTTGGAGGAACTGTTCCAACTTTAAAAATATCTACTAATACAGATTTATATAATAAAAAGAAACATTGGATTGATTTTAATGCAGGACAAATACTAGAAGACCATGATTTTGAAAGTTTAGATGAATCATTCTTCAAAATGATAGTAGATACTGCATCGGGAGAATATGTAGCTCATAATGAGAAAAATGGATACAAAGAAATATCAATACTAAAAGACGGAGTAACTTTATAAGTAGGGGGAAATAAATATGCAAAGTACGTGTGTAATAGCTAAAAAATTTATGGATGAAGATTTCTTATTAAGTAATGAAACTGCAAAATATTTATATCATAATCATGCAAAAAATATGCCTATATTTGACTACCATTGTCACTTAATACCTAGTCAAATAGCAGAAGATAAAAGATATAACAACATAACAGAAATATGGTTATATGGAGATCACTACAAATGGAGAGCTATGAGAAGTTTCGGTGTAGATGAAGAATATATAACAGGAGATAAAAGTGATTTTGAAAAATTTAAGGCTTTCGCAAAAACAATGCCTTATTTAATAGGAAATCCAATATATCATTGGTCTCACTTAGAATTAAAAAGATTCTTTGGAATAGAAGAAACATTAAGTGAAAAAAATGCAGAAGAAATATGGAACAGATGTAATGAAATAATACAAAATCCTAATTTCAGTGCAAGATCTATGATAATTAACTCTAATGTTAAATATATAGGAACAACAGATGATCCAGCTGATGATTTAAAATATCATATAGAAATAGCTAATGATGAAAACTTTGATTGTGAAGTAAGACCAACATTTAGACCTGACAAAGCAGTTAAAATAGGTAATGAAGGTTTTGCAGAGTATATAAAAGAATTAGGACAAACAGAAAATACAAATATAACTACATTCAAAGAGTTAATAGAAGTTTTAGAAAAAAGAGTAGAATTCTTCGTAGCTAATGGTTGTACAATAACTGACCATGCAATGGATAGAGTTTACTTCAGAAACACTAACGAGCAAGAAGTAAATGAAATATTCCAAAAAGCATTAAATGGAGAAAATTTAACTCAAGAAGAAATAGAAAAATACTCTACTTTAACAATGATAGAGTTAGGTAGAATGTATCATAAAAATAATATGGTAATGCAACTTCATATAGGTGCACTAAGAAATAATAATTCAAGAATGTTTAAAAAATTAGGTCCAGATGTTGGATTTGATAGTATAGATGATGGAGAAGTAGCTCAACCTCTATCAAGATTCTTAGATTTACTTGATACAGAAGATCATCTTCCAAAAACTATATTATACTGCTTAAACCCAAAAGATAATGAAGTTTTAGGAACAATGTTAGGAAACTTCCAAGGTGGTGGAGTAGCAGGTAAAATACAATTTGGATCAGGTTGGTGGTTCAACGATCAAAAAGATGGAATGGAAAGACAAATGATGGCATTATCTCAATTAGGTTTAATAAGCCAATTTGTAGGAATGTTAACTGACTCTAGAAGTTTCTTATCTTATACAAGACACGAATACTTCAGAAGAATATTATGTAACTATATCGGTGGATTAGTTGAAAATGGAGAATATCCAGCTGATATGGATATATTAGGGGAAATAATAGAAAATATTTGCTACAATAACGCAAGTAACTATTTTAAAGGGAATTAATAATATATTAAATTCTAAATATTATATGAATATAGATAAAAATGATACTTTATTCGCAAAAGATGAAAGTTGCGAATAAAGTATCTGCTTTAGAAAGGTGGATATTAGATGAAGTTAGGAAAACGTATTACTGCCTTGTTACTAGTTGCAGCTGTCGGACTTGGGGCTGTAGGATGTAGCAAAGTAAATGGACAAGAAACAAAAGTTAAGGTTGTTAGAGTTGCACATGGTCAAAATGAGGATCATCCCCAACATAAAGCAATGTTAGAATTTGAAAAATATGTGGAAGAAAAAACTAATGGAGCAGTTGATGTTCAAATATTCCCAAATGAATTATTAGGAGCTACAGCTCAAGCAGTAGAATTATCTCAAACTGGGGCAGTTGATTTAGTAATAGCAGGTCTAGGAACATTAGAAGCTTTCAATGATTGCTATACAGTATTAAACTTACCTTACATAATGGATAGTACAGAGCATTATCATGAAGTAATGAATGATGAAGAAATAATAAAACCTGTATATGAGTCAACTAAAGATAGTGGATTTGTTGGATTAACTTGGTTTGACGCTGGGGTTAGAAATATATACACTACTAAAAAAGCAATAATGAAACCAGAAGATTTAAAAGGATTGAAAATAAGAGTTCAAACAAGTCCTACAAATGTGAAAATGCTTGAAGCTTTAGGGGCATCACCAACACCAATGTCGTTTGGGGAAGTTTATACAGGATTACAACAAAGTGTTATAGATGGAGCAGAAAATAACGAATTAGCATTAATAAACAACAAACATGGTGAAGTTGCAAAACATTATTCTTACAATATGCATGCAATGTTACCTGATATATTAGTTGCTAGTACAAATTTATTAGAGAATAAATTAACTAAAGAAGAAGCACAAATAGTTAGAGAAGCTGCAGATTATGCAAATGAATATGAAATGGAATTATGGGATGAAGCAGCACAGGAAGCAAAAGAAAAAGCAGAAGCTATGGGAGTTAAATTCTATTATCCAGATATAAAACCATTCCAAGAAAAAATGGCATCACTTCATGAAGAGTATACTAAAGAAGAAGACATGAAGGCTGTATATGATAAAATACGTAAAAAGGGAGATGAAATACTGGCTAAAAATGCGAGTATGGAATCTAAAGAATAATAATAAAAATATATTATTAAAGGAGAATATAAATGGAAACTCTTAGAAAAGGCTTAGATAAAGTTTTAGAATTTGTATGTTGTGTTTTATTGGGCTTAATGACTATATTTGCTACATGGCAAGTTGCATCTAGATATGTATTTAATAAGCCTAGTACAGTTACAGAAGAATTAGTATTAATATGTTTCGTATGGATGGGATTACTTGGAGCAGCTTATGTATTTGGTAAACAAGAACATATGCGTATGTCTTTTTTAGTAGATAAGCTTTCTGAAAAGAATCAAGAAAAAATGCAGTTATTAGCAGAAGTTATGGTAATAATATTTGCCGTATTAATTTTAATATTTGGTGGACTAAAAATGTCTCAATTATCTATGGGGCAATCATCATCTTCATTACAAATACCAATGGGATATATTTATTTAGCTCTACCACTTTCAGGCATTATAACAGTAATTTATAATGTTTTAAATATACATTTATTAGTTAAAAAAATAACAAGTGATGAAGAAGTAAAAGAAAATAAAAATAAAACTGCATAAAGTAAACTAAATTTAGGGGGAACATTATGGAATTAGCATTAAGTACAGGATTAATTTTATTAGCAGTATTTCCAGTATTACTACTAATAGGGATACCGATTTCAGTAACTATAGGTATATCTTCGGTATTATCAATATTAACAGCACTACCATGGGAAAATGCTGTATTTACAGCAGCACAACGTATATTTACAGGTATAAACTCATTTTCACTATTAGCAATACCATTTTTCGTACTTGCAGGAATAATAATGAACAATGGTGGAATTGCCATAAAATTAGTTAATTTTGCAACACTATTATCTGGAAAATTACCAGGATCTCTTGCACATACAAATGTTGTAGGGAATATGTTATTTGGAGCAATCAGTGGATCAGGAACAGCTGCAGCGGCAGCAATTGGGGGAACAATGTCTCCGCTACAAGACGAAGCAGGATATGATAAAGACTTTAGTGCAGCAGTAAATATAGCATCTGCTCCTACAGGTTTATTAATACCACCAAGTAACTCTTTAATTATATATTCTCTAGTTAGTGGAGGTACATCGGTTGCAGCATTATTCATGGCTGGATATATCCCAGGAATATTATGGGGATTAGGTGTAATGATAGTAGCTTTCTTTATAGCAAGAAAAAGAGGATATAAAAACAACGCTGAGAGACCAACTTTCATGCAAGCATTAAAAATATTCTTAGATGCATTACCAAGTCTATCTTTAATAGTTATTATAATAGGTGGGATAATAAGAGGAATATTCACTGCAACAGAGGGTGCGGCAATAGCAGTTGTTTATTCATTACTATTATCAATGTTATTCTATAAATCTATAAAAATAAAAGATTTACCAAGAATTTTATTAGAATCTATTAATATGACAGCTATGATAGTATTCTTAATAGGTGTATCATCTATAATGTCTTGGGTATTAGCATTTACTAATGTACCTACTTACATAACTCAATTAATATTAGGTATATCAGATAACCCAGTAATAATATTATTAATAATGAACGTTTTATTATTAGTAGTTGGTACGTTTATGGATTTAACTCCAGCTATATTAATATTCACACCAATATTCCTACCAATAGCTCAAAACTTAGGTATGGATACAATACAATTTGGTATAATGTTAGTATTTAACTTATGTATAGGAACAATAACTCCACCAGTTGGAAATACGTTATTCGTTGGATGTAGAGTAGCAAAAACTAAGATAGAAGGTGTAATAAAAAATATATTACCATTCTATGTATCAATATTTGTAGTTCTTATGTTAGTTACATTTATACCAGCAATAAGTTTATTCCTTCCAAGAATAATGGGAATGTTAGAATAGATATGATAAAGGTCTTCTATAAATGAAGACCTTTTTTAATTGTAAGGAATTTATATTTTATCTGTTTTGTGGATAACTTATAATTTCCAACTTATTAATTTGAGCAACGGACTTGCTTCTCAAGGTTGTTGACGACATGAAGTATATCGCCCACACGGTGGCTTAAGCGAAGCGAATTTTAGATTAAAGAAAATTGTTTAAGTAAAAATATCCAACCAAATACTGTGACAATTGAAAAAGCAGATGTAAATACAACTATTTGACCGGCTAAATCACCATCTCCATCCATTTGTTTTGCCATTTGGAAACTTGATACAGCCGTTGGAGCAGCAAACATAATCATTAAAGATAATAGAGATATATCTCTAAAGCCAAAAGCATAAGATATTGCTAAAAATACTAATGGAACTAAAACTAATTTCCCCACAGCTGCAATAATAGTTTCTTTTAAGTATTTTTTTACATTTGAGAAAGAAAAAGATGCCCCAAGTAAAATTAAAGAAAGTGGTGTTGCTATTTTTGATACATCTTTAATAGTTGCTTCTATAAAAGTAGGCAATTTTATACCTATGGTTATCATACTTAAACCTAAAAATGATCCTATTATAAGAGGATTAGTTATTATTCCATGAGCAACCTTTTTTATATTTACTTTTCCACCCCTAAAAATTTCTAAACAAATTACAGAAAGTACATTAAAAGTAGGGACTACTATACCGATAAGTAGTGCTGTAACTCCTATATTTCCCTCACCAGCTAACGATGTAGCTACGGGAATTCCAAATAAAACAAAGTTACTACGAAATATGCCTTGAATGATTACACCTCTCTTTGAATTATCTTTTTCAAAACATGGTACAACTAAAAGTAAAATAATGAATAATGATATGATTGATAAACATGCAAATATCATTAATTTTGGATTTATTACATTACCTAAATCTGTTGTATAAACATTATAAAATAATAAACACGGTAAAAATACCTTAAATGCTACATTATTCATAACGTTTACAGTGTTTTCATCAAACATTTTTAGATACTTTAGGAAATAACCTAAAGCCATTACAAAGCATAGCGGTGCTACTACATTAAAGGATAAAATTAAATTATCCATAGGTCTCACTCCTTTTTTTTCCAGATGGTAAAATTATACGAAAAAAATATATATAATGTAAATATAGGAAGATATAAAAATTAGACAAACTTGCAGATTTTAGTTAAAATATGGGGATAGATGTAAATTTTACTGTTGTTTAAAAACTAAAATATGTATAGAGATAATTTTGGTAATAATATTAATAATTTAATAAATAAGTAAAATAAAGAACATAATAAATAAAAATAGGAGGTATGAAATGACTGAAAAATTAAGAGAACAATTATTAGGGTTAATTAATGATCCTCATTATAATCCTCTTAAAAGGGAAGAATTAGCTTTAATATTTAATATACATCCATCTGAAATGCCAATGTTTTATAACTTTTTAGATGAACTAGAAGAAGATGGTTACATAATTAAAACAAAAAAAGGTAGAGTTATGTCACCAAATAAAATGGGTCTATTTGTAGGTAAATTTGTAGCTCATAGAAAAGGATACGGATTTGTGGAATCTGACGAAGAATTTACACAAGATTTATTTATTCCAAAGGATGATATAAATGGAGCTTTGCATAATGATAGAGTTATGGCAGAAATAGTAACTCCTGCAACTGAAGATAAAAGGGCAGAAGGTAAAGTTATTAAAATAATAAAAAGAGAAGTAACTAGAGTTGTTGGTTTATTCCAAGAAAATAAAAGTTTTGGATTTGTTGTGCCTGATGATAAGAAATTTAATCAAGATATATTTATTCCAAAGAGAGGATTTAATGGAGCTAAAAATGATGACAAAGTAGTTTGTGAAATCACACTTTGGCCTCAGGAAAATAGAAAGCCAGAAGGGAAAATAATAGAAGTACTTGGGAAAAAAGGAGAAAGAGGAGTTGAAATTGACTCTATAATTAGAGCTCATGGACTTCCAGAAGAGTTCCCTAAAAAAGTAATAGATGAAGCAAATTATGTATCAAGTCAAGATTTAGAAGATGAAATTGCCAGAAGACTTGATTTAAGACATTTAGAGATATTCACAATAGATGGTGAAGATGCTAAGGACTTAGATGATGCCATATCTATAGAAGTTTTACCAAATGGGAACTATAAGCTAGGAGTTCATATAGCAGATGTTACTCATTATGTTAGAGAAAAAAGCAAATTAGATAAAGAAGCTTTAAAAAGAGCAACTTCTGTTTATTTAGTAGATAAAGTAATACCAATGTTACCAAAACAATTATCAAATGGCGTTTGTTCTCTAAATCCATTTGAAGATAAATTAACGCTATCATGCATAATGGAAATTGATGAAAATGGTAAAGTTGTAAATTCAGAGATAGCAGAAACTGTTATCAATTCAAAAGCTAGAATGACTTACACAGAAGTATCAGATATATTAGAAAAAGATGATGAAAAATTAAAACAAACTTTTGCTAAACAAGTTGAAGACTTCAAAAATGCAGAAAAACTAGCTAGAATATTAATGAAGAGAAGAGAAAGAAGGGGAGCAATTGATTTTGATTTCCCAGAAGCTAAAATAATACTTAATAGGGAAGGTAAAGTAGTGGATATTAAGTGTTATGAAAGAAGAATATCAAATAAAATGATAGAAGAATTCATGCTTGTTGCCAATGAAACTGTGGCAGAGCACTTCTACTGGCTACAACTGCCTTTTGTTTATAGAATACATGAAACTCCATCAGCAGAAAAAATGGAAGATTTAAATAAATTTATAGCTACATTTGGATATCATATAAAAGGTGATTTAGAAGATGTTCATCCTAAAGAAATCCAAAGTTTAGTAGAAAAAATAAAAGGAACAAAAGAAGAAGAATCTATAAGTACAATAGCTCTTCGTTCTATGAAACAAGCGAAATATTCGCCACAATGTATAGGTCACTTTGGACTGGCAGCAAAATATTATTGCCACTTTACTTCTCCAATAAGAAGATATCCAGACTTACAAATTCATAGAATAATAAAAGAGCAATTAAATAATAAATTAAATAACAAAAGACAAGAACAACTTTCTCATATAGTTGAATATGCATCAACTCAATCATCTGAGAGAGAAAGAGCAGCAGAACTTGCTGAAAGAGATGTGCATGATTTCTATAAAGCTTGTTATATGGCTGATAAAGTAGGTCAAGAATTTGATGGTGTTGTATCAAGTGTAACTTCATTTGGTATGTTTGTTGAACTTGAAAATACTGTTGAAGGTTTAATAAGACTTGCCAATATGAGAGATGATTATTATATTTATAATCAAGAAACATACACTATTATGGGTGAGAGAAGTCATAAGACATTTAAAATTGGAGACACTGTAAGAATAAAAGTAGATAATGTTAATGTAGATTTTAGAGAAATTGACTTTGTATTAATGTCTAAATTAGAAGATAGTCATATAGAAGAAGATTTACAATCATAAGAATAAATATGATATAAAGACTAGACTAAATTTGTATATAAAAATTTAATCTAGTCTTTAATTTTATTAAAATATAAATAAAACTCTATATAATTTAAATTTCATATATTATAATATTGGAATAAAAATGTAATTATATTGAGGGAGAGTATATATGGAGCAGTTTAATTGTTTATTAGAAATGAAAGATAAAGGAATAATTGCTAGGCAATATATTTATGAAGTTGGAGGATATAGATATAATTGGCATAAAGATGTGGAAATAATGTTTATTCTTTCAGGAAAAGTAGAAGTCTGTGTTGAAGGAAGCGTGTATAACCTTGAAGAAGGCGACTTAATGGTTATAAATTCAAATGTAGGTCATGCCTCTCTAAAAAAGGATGATCATAGTATTGTAATGGTATTACATATAAACCCAATATATTTTGATTTGTTTTGTCATGAGTATGATATTGTTAAATTTGACTGCAATACAGCTTATAAAAATAAAGATGATTTAGAATTTAAGGAAATTAAACAGATTTTATCATCTATGATGTTTTCTATGTTAGAAAATAATAAAGGCAGTAAATTTGAATCTTTAGGTCATTTATCCATGCTGACTAATCATTTATTTAAATATTTTTATAAAGATGAAAATAATAGCGCAAACTTACAAAAACATAAAAAACATCAAGATAGATTGAAAATTGCTATGGATTATATTGAAGATAATTATAGAGAGAAGATATCTTTGGATGATATAGCTAAATTGATAAATTATAATTCCAGCTATACATCAAGTTTCTTTAAAAATTATGTAGGTGTTAATTTTTATGAATATTTATTAAGAGTAAGACTTCAAGGTGCTGTTAATGAATTAATTACAACTAATAAAACTATATATAATATTGCTCTAGATAATGGATTTTCTGATGTAAAAGCGTTTAATTTCAGTTTTAAAAAGAATTTTAATAAATCACCAAGTGAGTATAGAATAGCAAATTCAGAAAATTCTCCTATTTTATCATTGGATGAGAGGGATTTTTTAAATATAGATAATGAATTTATCAAAGAAAAATTAAATAAATACTTAAATAATGATAAGTATGGGAAAACGTATATCGATGAAAAGATTGAAAATAAAAAAGAAGAAAATAAATTTAATGAGATTAAGTTGATTTGTGAAAAAAATAATGAATCAGATAAGTTTATGGATTATTTACTTAAATCAAACTTAAGATTAAAACTAGAAGTAAAAATTAAAAATTTATTAAATAAAAAACAAATCCAAAAAAATTTGAACAGGGTAAATTTTTGGATTTGTTTTTTTTATTTCATAAGGAATTTTTTTATGGACATGTAAAAATCACGAAATAATTAAATATTATGGGTGAAATTTTTTAGTTTTAAAGAAGAAAAAAAGAATGAAAACGATATTATTTTTAAAAAAATTAAAAAAAATATGATGAATTAT
>USRS01000070.1 GCA_900557165.1 uncultured Clostridium sp. | reverse complement strand
TTCTTCTAATCTTGAATGACCTTCTAGGTTTTTTCCTATGTGCCAATCTGATGTATGAATAAATCTCATATTTCCTCCTTAAAATTTTATAATTTAACTTCTTTATCTATATTAAATAGATATAAATATTTTTCTTTTACTTTCTTTCCACTTAATTTAGTAAGTGCATCAGCATATAAATCTAACTGTTTTCTATATCTATTTATAACATCTTGTTTATTTTCATCTGTTATATAATCTGTTTTGTAATCAACTATTACTAATTCATCATCTTCTTCAAAGTATAAATCTATTATACCCCTAAGCATCATGCTTTCTTCTTCATATATTGCCCTATTATTTTGAATATCTTCATTGTTTAAATAAATATCATTCATTTTTATCTGAGAATATATGCTTTGCTCTCTTTTTATAAAATGAGAAGATAATGCCCTTTTACCAACTTGTGATTTAAAAAATTTATATATTTTAAAAGGATTAATAACTAAAGATTGCTTTTCACTTATTATTTCCCTTTTTATTAAATCTTTAATTTGTTCCTTTATTTCATCTATTGTATTTATTCTATTTAAATCAAGTACTTCCATAACTAAATGGACTATTGTACCCCTCTCCTGTGGACTGATTTTATTTTTAGCTTCACCTTCTTGAATAAATAAAGGTCTTTTTAAAGTCAATTTTTCTTCATACAAAGGTTTGGAGTAATCTTCTTCATGGGTACTTTGCATTTTTTTAATTTCTGATACTGATATACTAGCAGATACTTTTACACTTTCTTTGTAAGGATAAACATAATTTAAAGTTTCCTTTATTTCTTCGCTATAATCACTTTCATAAGTACTTTCTTCCATTTCTTTTAGAAGAGTTTCTATATTTCTTTCTTCTTCCTTCTCTTGGACTATTACATCATCTTTTCCCCAAGTATTAAATGACCACTTAGAATCATGAGTATATTCAGATAAAACATTCATATCATAATCTTTTCTTACTTCTTTAAAATCCTGATGTTTTAATACTGATGGCATAATCCAATCTAAATAATTTTTTGCTTTTAATACATCATATTGAGACATGGGACTATCTCCATCTAAATTTTTACCCCACTTATTTAAAGTTGCTGGAATATCTTTTACAGCACCCGTTAAAATAAGTTTTTCCTTAGCTCTTGTTAAGGCAACATAAAGAATTCTCATCTCTTCTGATAAATTTTCCAAATTCATTTTGTATTTTAAAGCTTCTTTTGCAATACTTGGATAAGATATACGTCTATCTATATCTACAAGTTGTGGCCCAAACCCCAATTCATAGTGATATAACATATCTTTTTTAAAGTCCATTGTATTGAAGTTTTTACTCATGGCAGAGCAAAATACTATAGGGAATTCCAATCCTTTACTTTTATGTATAGACATTATTCTTACTACATTGGCATTTTCTCCTAAAGTTTTTGCACTTCCCATATCAGAATTTGATTTTTTTATTTTATCTATAAAGTTTATAAAGTTAAAAATACCTTTAAAACTTGTCTCTTCAAATTGCTTAGCTCTTTCAAATAAAATTTTTAAATTAGCTTGTCTTTGACTTCCACTTGGTAAAGCTCCCACATAAGCATAATATCCACTTTTCATGTATAAATGCCATAAAAACTCATCCGTACTCATATATAAAGATTTTTCCTTATATTCTTTTAATCCACTTAGAAATCTTCGACATTTTTCTTTTATTTCCTTCTTTTCTTCATCTTCACTTTCACTTAAAATTCTTATACATTCAAAAAGATTAGTATTTTCATTTTCTAATCTTATATCTATAAAATCTTCTGGTGTGAAAGATGTATATGGAAGTATAGGTGATTTTAAAACAGCAAGTAATGGAATATCCTGCATAGGATTATCTATTATCCTTAAAAATGACATTATAGTTTTAATTTCTATAGTATCAAAATATCCCATCCCTGTATCTGCATATGTTGGTATTCCCATATTTATAAGTTCATCAGCAAATACTGGTGCCCATGAAGATGTAGCTCTAAGTAAAATGACTATATCTTTAAAATCAACAACTCTGTAATCATCTAATTTTTTATCATAAACTTTATATGTATTACCTTCTTCATCTTCTGACATTAAATTTTTTATAATTTTACCAACCATACGAGCTTCAAGTTGAATATTATCTAACTCTTCTTCTGATATTTCATCATCATTTTGACTTTCTTCATTTTCCTTTTGTGCTTTTTCCATTAAATGAATTTCTGTAGCACCACCTACAATCACATTTTTTTCAATATTTTCTTTGAAAGATGCACCTAAATTTAATGATTCATCCTTTGTATATTCAATTTCACCTATATTTTTACTCATTATATTTTCAAAAATATAGTTACAACTATCTATAACTTCTTTCCTACTTCTAAAGTTTTTATAAAGCATTATTTTTCTATTTGCTTCACCTTTTTCGGTTCCATAAGTAGCATATTTTTCTAAGAAAATTTCAGGTTTTGCTTGTCTAAATCTATAAATACTTTGTTTAACATCTCCAACCATAAATCTATTTGGAGTTTCAACTTTAGCTATTGTTGAAAGTAAAACTTCTTGGACAAAGTTGGAATCTTGATATTCGTCTATAAAAATTTCATAAAATTTCTCCCTATATTCTAAGGCAACATCACTTCCTATAGCTTTGCCATCTTTATCTCTTACAATATCTTCATTTTCATCTTTTTTAATCAATATATCTAAAGCAAAATGTTCTATATCATTAAAGTCAATTATACCTTTTTCCCTTTTTCTATTGCTATATAAGTCCATAAATCTTATAAGTACTTTGCCAAGGGCATTAACCACTGGGTATAACATTTTTATTTCTTTATTTAATGCTGAAATATCTTTATTAAATGTGGAATTTTGTATAGATTCCAAAGATTTTTTAGCATCATCTCTTATTTTTTTAGCTTTATTTTTAGCTTCTTTTATGTATTCTTCAGACCCCTTGGGAATTCTTTTTACTCCCTTTGCATAGTTTTCAAATTCCAAAGATAGGGCTGCTCTATAAGATTCTTCCCAACCTTTATCACAACTATCTAAAAGATTTTTTATCATTTTATATTCTATTTTTAATTTATCTGTAAAAGTTTCTAACTCTTCTATGCCTTCTACCATTTCCAAAGCTTTATTAAAGTTTTTCACAATACCATTAATTTGAATTTTCACAGTATCTAAAATAATATGAGCCCATTTTGATGTGGAAAAATCAAAATTATCATCTATATTAAAATCATTTATACTATCTTTTAACCATTTTCTCGGATAAGGTGAAGACATAACAAAGGAATAAATACTTAAAACCATATGTTGTAAGTTGGAATCTCCTCTTTTTTCACTATAACTTTCAACTAATTTATAAAAATCATCTTCCTTTGCTTCATAAAATTCTTCAAAAACTTCTTCTATAGTTTCTAATTTTAAAATAGTACATTCTGTTTCATCACCTATTCTAAAGTTAGGATCCAAATCTATCTTGTGAAAATTTGATTTAATAACTTCTAAACAAAATGAATGTATAGTTGTTATACTTGCCTTATTTAAAAGTACCAATTGATTTTGTAAATGAGTATCTTCTGGATTTTCTTCTAAGGCCTTACCTATGGCATCTCCTATTCTTTCTCTCATTTCTGATGCTGCTGCGTTGGTGAAGGTAACTACTAGCAAGCTATCTATATCTACTAATTTTTCTTTATTTGTAATTATCTTTATTATTCTTTCAACTAAAACGGCTGTTTTTCCCGAACCTGCAGCTGCTGCTACTAATAAATTACAATCTCTACTGTCTATTACTTCTTGTTGTTCTTTCGTCCATTTTGGTGAGCCCACTATTTTTTAACCTCCTTCTCCATTAATTTAATAACTTCTTCATCGCTTTTATCATTAAGAACTGTATAGGTATTGCCTTTTATTGAAACATCAAATTGACAAATAGATGCATAAGAGCAGAAATCACAAGATGTTCCATTTTTATTTTTGCATGGAATAATACTTATATCTCCTCCAACCATTCTTTCACACAATTCTTTTACTTCATATTTTACATATTCTCTTAATATATCAAATTCTTCATCTGTAACACCTTTTGTATATCTTCCTATATTTCCATTTTTATCAAAGTTTGCAGGTATTACTAAAGAAGTTTTTCTATCTCCTTCTTTTAATGATAAATCCATTTCACCTATGATATCTTTATCTTTTAAAACTAAACCATTCATTCTAAGTTTTTTCAATATTTCTTCATTTATAATTGAATCCTTTTGGTCTTCATTGCTTTTTACAATAGGATTATCAATTCTGTTATAAAGTATGGCTGCTGGTTTTAAAGTTGATTTTTTGTATTTATCACTTTCTATAATGGCATCTAAATAAACTAACAATTGTAGCTGTAAACCATAATATACTTCTGTTAAGTTAATAGATTTATCTCCTGATTTGTAATCTACTATACGAATATATTTGCTATCATCTTTTTCTAATTCATCAATTCTATCTATTTGACCAACTAGTGTTATTTCTTCTCCATTGTTTAAAGTAAGCTTTATAGGTGGATATTTCCCATTTTTTCTAAAGCTTACTTCATAATCTACAGGTTCAAAATTTCCTTGTTTAATTTGCATGGAAATTATATTAATTGCTGATATTAACATTTTCTTTAACCTATAAGCTAAATATTTATATCGTTCTGATGAATTTAATATAAATCCTGGAATTTTACTCACCATTTCATCAACTATAATTGATACTTTAACTCTTATATAATCTTCATTTATTTCATGCCAATTTAATTTATCTTTATTTAAAGATTTTGAGAAGATATCAAGTATATTATGAACAAATGAACCTAAATCTGGAGCTGTAAATGAATATTCTTTTCTCTCCTGAACTTTTAATCCATATTGTATAAAATAAGAAAATGGACATCCTGCATATTTTTCTAATTTAGATACACTTAAATTTTTATTTTCATATAATTGTTGAATTTTTTCTTTGTCTACTTTTTCAACTTGATTTGTATAGCTTAACCCACTTACTACCTTTTCCAATTTACCCTTGTATTCTTCATCACTTAAGAAATATTTGTATAAATCTAAATAAACTGGATTTATATTATCTCTTATTTCAAATTCCTTAATAGCATTTATAAGTTCATTAAAAGTAGGAGCTTTTACCGTTATATTGTCTAAAGCTTTTTGAGTAGAATTATCTAAATCTTTTAAAACATAACTTGTCATACTTATATTAGGGAATATTTTTTTAAGCCTTGATACAATTATAGAAGGTCTTAAAGTCTTTCCTTCATGGTCTGATATGGGATAGCTTATTATAAGATTTTCACTTGTATAAGTTAATGCTTTATAAACTAAAAACTGCTCTTCATAAGTTTTAGTTTTACTATCTATATCTACTTCCAATCCTTTTTCTCCAAGGGATTCTCTATCTTTATCTGTTAATAAACCACTTTCTTTAGAAATTAGAGGGAAAATACCATCTGTAGTTCCAATTAAATACAGGTATTTTGTATTGGAATTTTTCATTCTATCAATAGAACTTACTAAAACTTGGTCCATACTAGGTGGTACTAAACCTAATTCATATTCATCAAAGCCTAAACTTATAACTTTCATAAATTTATCTAATGAAATTTTTTCATCCCCCATTAATTCGACCATTTGATCTAAAATATCTACAACAATTTGCCAAACTTGAGAATATTCATCTGCAACTTCTAAGTCACCTTTTTCAGTAAAATTATTAATTAAATTTTCCAATGTTTCTTCTATATTAATATCAATTAAAAATTCATAAACATAAGTGCAGATTTCTTTTACAGTTTTATTTTTCTTATCCAATTTTTCTTGTAATTTTATAATTGGCTCTAATATTTTATTTTTAGTTTCATTGATTCTTTCTTTTTGCTCTAAATCAAATTCACTTTCTTCAGCTAAATAATTAGAATTTACTTTATACTCCCATCTTTCTTCAAACCACTTCTTACCTGTTATCCCGTTTTGAAGGACGTAGTTTTCCAATAAACTTATATCTTCTTCATCAACTCCTATAAGTCCACTTTTTAAATATCTAAACATAGTTTCATAAGAATATCTCCTATGTCTCATTTCCAATACAGATAAAATTAGCACTATAATAGGATTGCTTTTTGCTTCTCTTTTTGAATCTATAAAATTTGGAATTTCATATTCCTTAAATATGGACTTAACTAAAAAATCATATCTATTTAAATCTCTAGTTGCCACTGTAATATCTTTATATCTAGCCTTTTTGTTTCTAACTAAATGAACTATATCTTTTGCCACTTGTTCCACTTCATCATATAAATTATTAAATTCCTTAATTTCTATGTGTTTAGTTTCTTTTTCATATTTTCTATAAGGATAAGCATGATAAAAAGCTTCCAAATGTTTAAGCTCATCATTTCCCCTAAACCTTTTTACTTCTTCAGAGTTTAAATTAATATTAGTATGTATTTTCACGTTTTCTTCTACTGCTATTTTATATAATTTTTCAAAAGTATACTTAGTTCTTGAAAATGCATCATTTTTTGCATAAGTAAATTGAGTTAGAGAATCTATTGTTAAAGATACATAAACTTCTTTTGCTTGTTTTAATAAAACTCTTAAAATTCCATACTGATTAGGTGTAAAACCTGTAAATTCATCTATATAAATATATGCACCTTTAAAGTAATCACATTTTTCTAGTTTTTCAGCTAAAGATGTAAGCATATCTTGAGAATCCACATAATTTTCATGTAAATTTTTCTCAAATTCTGTATATATTTTAGCAATATCCATTAATTTATATCTTAATGTTTCATTTTCTATTTCCCCTGACATATTTTCCAATATTTCTGGTGATACATTATATTGTTTTAACTCCGATATCATATCTGTTATGGAGGATACAAACCCTGATTGTGTTGCTGATCTTGCATAAACATTTAAATCCTTTGTTATTTTATCTATGGATTTATAAACAATCATAGCTCTACCACTAGAATTTATATTTACATCAGTAAGTCCTCCCACCTTTGAGAAAACAATACTACTCATAGTTTTAAAACTAAGTACTCTACTTCTTAGATACTTATCTTTTTCTTTTCCTTGGAAAAGTTTAGACATATTTTTTTCCATTTCAAATGAGTATTGTTCTGGAACTAAAAGAATTACAGGACTTGTTTCATCATCTTGTACTCTTTTTTTTATTTCATTTAGCATAAAGGTTGTTTTTCCTATACCACCTCTACCTAAAACAAATTTAAGACCCATAAATGTCTTCCTCCAAAATTTCATAATTTATAGCTTCACTGTTACAAAGCTTATTAAACTCACAGTATTTACAGTGGTTTAAATTTTTATTTATTTTATTTTCATTATTAAAATCAGTTGATTCAATATTATTTATTAAATTTAGTATTTTCAATTTATTTTCTTCATGTAATTTTTTATTATAATTAATTGTAATTATGTTATTTTCTAAGCCTGGCTGATAATAGTTCATACTTATATTTTCTATATCATAAGTAGGATAAAAATTTTTTCTTATTATTTCCTCTGCTAAAAATAGATACACTATGGTCTGCATTCTATTTAATGCATTTTTATAAGTTATTTCCCTATTTTCTGTTTTCCAATCCCATAAATTTATGCTATCTTTTTTTATCTTTACTAAATCAACTTTAGCTATTAAATTTTTATTATTTAAATTTAATCTAAGATCATATTCAGGTAAATATATATTTTCATCTTTTATGGGAAATAAATCTTTAATTTTATTTATCCATTTATTAAATTCTTTATTTTGACAATTTCCCAAAGGTATTTGAGAAAAATATCTTTCACATAATAAATGGAATTCTCGTCCTAATTTCAAACTATCGTAATATTCACGACTATCTACATCATCATATTTCCAATTTATATTATCTATATATTTATATTTAAATTTAAAAGGACATGATTTATAAGTATTTAATGAGTTTTGGCTATATGTAAAATATTTTAATTTTTCATTCATTTAATCATTCTCCTTTATTATCGATTATATTTTTTAATATATTTAAATACATAGATGGATTTTGATTTCTTTTATCTTGGGCCGAATTTTTTGCACTAGCTGATAAAATCAACATTTCTTTTGCCCTTGTAATACCAACATATAAAAGTCTTATTTTTTCTTTTATTAAGTTTTCTTTTATTTCTTTTGGATAATTTTTAGTTACTTCACCTTGTAACATTAAATCTATTTCTGCTTTTATATTTGCCTGAGGATTTTTATATTTTTCTTTAAGATACCATTTGTCACATTGGAACTTTTGATAAATATTATCTGGGAAATTAAATTCTGTCATTCCCAATAAAAATACACAATCCCACTCTAGTCCCTTTGATTTGTGATAATTACACACAGTTATACTTCCTGGGTAAGGTTCATATCCATTTATTTCACTAACAATTTCAATAATATAACTAAATACCCTATTTTTCCTATCACTTAACAAGTTATAAATTTGTTGTAAGTTTATGTTGTTGTTTTCAGATTGTAAATACTTCACATAAAATCCTAAATAGTCAACTATAGCTCTTTCTTCTTTTTCGATTAATAATGTGTCCCCTATGAAAAGAATCAACTTATCTACTCTTGTTAATGGATATTCAATTATATTTTTTAAACTTTCTAAGCCATATAAAAAACTTTCATATAAATCACTATTTATATCTATTATTATATTTTTTGAACAATCTTTATCATATAGTAAATTTTCTACAGTATAATTATTTTCTTTTAATAATTGAAGAAAATCTTTTTTTCCTTCTTTATTATCAGTTTTTATATATACTTTGTCTAAAACTTCTATTAATTTATCTATGTTGTCACAGTTTAATATAAAATCTATAATTAAAGCAATATTATCTATTACTCTTCTTTTTCTAAGAGAATTTGGACCAAGTTCTTCAAATTCTAAATCTTCTTTTATAAGTTCTTTGGCAACTAAGTTAATATGGTCATTATAAGGTACTAATATACCTATACTTTTATCTGGATATTTTTTATGAATATTTCTTACAAATTTTACACTTTGCTCTATTTCTTTATCAAAAGTTTCATAATACTTATAATTTATTTGATACTTATCCGGCTCTGGATTTTCCTTGTATCCCATATTTTTAGGTACTGTTTTTATATTCATTTCTTCCAAAGCATCTCTACATTCTTCTTGCAAATTTTGTGTAACATATCTAACTAATTCATTGGCAAGATTTATTATGTCTTTTGAACTTCTATTTGACATGTCCATCTTATAGCAAAAATCACTTTCTTCTATAAATTCCTTAAAAAACTTAGGATCTGAAGATGAAAATGTACCTGTTATACTCTGATTTATATCTCCAACTCTTACTAAATTTTTATGTTCTTCACAAATTAACCCTATTATTTTTCCTTGAATTTCATTGGAATCCTGACATTCATCCTCAAACACATACTCATATTTATTTTGATATTTCCTTTTTAAATCTTCATCCATACTTAAAATTTTATAAGCCAAAATAAGCATATCATCATAATCTAATAAACCATTTGATTTTAATTGTTTTTCATACTGTTTATATATGGGAAGAATTATTTTAAATATTCCCCTACGATTTTCATTTAAATATTGTTCTAACTTTTGTGGTTTAATGCCCTTGTATTTTAACTCACTTATAGTATTTTGAACTAAATCATAAAACCCATTTTCCCAAGCATCTAGTTGTCTTTGAGCCCACTCTACGTCTTTTTGTTCTTTTAAAAAGAATCTAAATGCTTTTTCACCACCATTAATTTTAAAATTGTTTATGCATTCATTTAAAATCATAGTTTTTTGCAAATCATCTGCTATATTAAAATCCTCATTTAACATAACTATTTCTGGCTTTTCTTTTATTATTTTTACAGCTAAAGAGTGAATAGTCATTACTTCATAAGAAGTTTTTTCTTCTATGTTTTTTTCTTCAAGAATTTTCTTTATTCTAACTTTAAAATTATTTACCGCACTATTCATATAAGTTAATATAAGAATTTTCCCTTTTCCTTGTTTTTTCTCTTGCAAAAGTTTTGCTACTAAATTAGTAACTATAAATGTTTTACCAGCTCCTGGTACTGCAGGAACTGCCATTTTTCCACCTTCATAATTTATAATTGGAAGTTGGTCTTCTCTATAATTAATTTTACTCATCAACTTTCTCTCCTTTATCTAAAAGTCTCAATAAAAGGGTATACATCATACTTTCCTGCATAAATCCATTTACACTATAATCACTTTTAAAAGCATAAACCTCTTCACTGTTTATCAATAAATTATAAATTAAATTATATAAATAATATTTTTTATAATTTTCTTCCATTTCATCACTATATATTTTTTTTTTAAAAGATTTTCTAAGAACTAATGGGTTTGATATATCTTTTTCTATTTTCATATTCCATACATTGCTACCTATATCTAACCAAAGTTGTATTTTTCTATTTATATTAGCATTTATATATGTATAAGGCGTGGCAATAATAATTTTATTTGATTTTTTCATATCTTCCATATCAGAAGACATATAATAATCATTTATGTTTTCTTTCAAGCATTTTATAAAAATTTCATGCTTTTCTTTTTTATTTATATTTAAATCTTCTAAAATTTCACTGAAAATATCGCCTTGTTTTATAATCTCTTTACAAAACTGAACATTTTCCTTTCCATTTTTAAGATTTAGCATTTTTTCTATGTAAAATTGAAGTAAAAACTCACTAATTCTTAAACTTTCTTTTTCTTTATTTCTTATAAATTCTATCAAATTTTTATACTCTTCATTTTCATGACGGGTATTATAAATTTTTATAGCTCTTATTTTATTCACTTCAAATAATACCTCAATAAAATTTATATACTCTTCTTCTTTTATAAAATGTTGTAAATTTAAAAATATACAAGTAGCTACAACTAAAGCATTAGCATATGGATGATCTATTATCTTACTATCCATTTTTGTATTTTGTATTTCTATATTTTTTTCTTTTAATTTATTACATATTTTATAATCTAATATGGAGTTATTTATTGGAGAAATTATAACTATATCTTTTAAGTTTTTACCACTTCTTATTAACTCTTCAATTTTATTTCCAACGGCTTCAATCATTTCATCATATAAATGAGAATTTTCATCAATATTAATTTTATTTTTTTCTTTATAAAGCGTTTGTATATTTATTTCATCAAATATAAATTTATCTTCGCTATGTTCTGAGAAATGTCTTTTTAATATATTTTCTTCAATATATTTTATATCCACATTTTTAAAAGATGAATAATCCTTGCTTTTATCATAGAAAATATAAGCATCTTCCACAGATTGCATTAACTCATCAATTAAATTACCTTCACTTACACTGCTATTTTCTAAGCTATCCACTATTAAATATTTATACTCTTTTTTCAATTTTTCTTTGTAATCTTTATTATTTAATAAAAAATTATTATATAAATATATGGATAAAGAATTATCAATTATACCTTCCAAAAATAATGTTTCAACATAATAATCAATTATTTCTTGCATTTGACTGTATGAGTATCTATTTAAATCATTTCTATTTTTTTTAGTATCGTATATTTTTTCTCCTATACTATTTATATCAAAATTATTAAAACAAGCTTTACTTAAATTATCCATAATATTTCTGCAAATGCTTTTATCAGTACCCACTATATCTTCAAAATAATTTTCTTCTTCTCTCATTTTTTTTACATAAGATTTTATTATATATTCACTTAAACTTGGAGAAATAAAAGAAGGGCTTATTTTGTCTTTTTTTATTTGATTACAATTTTTAACTACTATGGGCCAATATTTTATTAACTCACTTTGAACAAAGTGACTATATGTAGTTATTTTTAGCTCTTCACTAAAAGGAAGATTTATATCTCTCATATAATTTAATTTAATTATACTATTTGGTACAAGAAAAAGGATATTCTTGCTTCTATAGTTATTTTTTTTTATTATATTTTCATATATATTAATTATCTTTTCTTTCTTCTTGTTTAAATTCACTTCTTTGAATAAATATTTCATTTAATCACCTTTTCTAAAGTTTCATTTTTTATATATTTATAATTATATAATATTTTCTAATTTTTTAGTCAAATTGTATAGGTAAATTTATACTTATGATTTATTTATCAAAAATTTTTCTATATAAAAAGAACCTGTTATAAAAAGTTTATTCACAGGTTCTTTCAAATTATAATAATTCTTTAAATAATCTCATTGCATTTTTATAAAATATTTTTTCTATGTCTTCTTCTTTAAATCCACTTTTTTTCATACTATTATATATAAGTTGCATATTTTCAGCACTTTCAAATTCAAGAGGACAATCTATGCCATCAAAATCACTTCCTATACCAACTGAGTCTATTCCACCCATATTGGCTATATATTTCATATGATCTATAATATCCTCAATTTTACTCATATCATTTGATTTATAATTGTTATTTAAAAATGAGGAATAAAAATTAACGCCTATAAGACCACCCCTATGACCAATTTTTTTAATCATATCATCAGTTAAATTTCTTTGATGAGAACATAGACTTCTAGCATTTGAATGACTTGCTATAAATGGATTTTTCGTATTATTATAAACATCATAAATGCCATCGTCTGATAAATGTGAAACATCTATAATCATACCCAATCTTTCCATTTCATCAATAAACTCAAAGCCTTTTTCCTTAAGACCTTTTCTTGAGTTATTTTCTTCATCATAAAAATAGCCGTTGGGATAAGCTAACTCATTTTCATAATTCCAAGTTAAGGTCATCATTCTAACTCCAAGACGATAAAAGTTTCTAAGAAGTGATAAATTACCTTTACAAACGCCGCCCTCTTCTATGGATAGTAATGCTGACATTTTTTTATTTTCAATATTTTTCAATATATCTTCATAATTATAAACTATACCAATCTCATTTTTATTTTTTTCAACTTCCTTATAAAGTAAATCTATATAACTTAAACAAGATTCTAAAGGTTTATTATTACTTCCCAAATCAACGTAAGATGCAAAAACTTGTAACATATAGTCGCTTTTTTTCATTTTATTTAAGTCTAAATGTAATTTATTTTCTTTTAAATTTATATTTTCTCCACTTTGTTTTAAGTCATATAATTGTGATATGGTATCACAGTGAAAATCTACTATCTTCATTTATTTCCTCCAAAATATTTTCTAGTTTTAAATAAATACACATATTATTTAATGAAGTATTTTACTCTTTTATATTATATTTATATAAATCGTAAGTCATATCTTGTATAAGTCTTTCATAGTGAGTTACATCCACATTATTTCCACAAAAACATAATATAAATGGTTCCTTTGAAAAAACTATACCCACATCATGACTTATGTTTGTATCTTCGCCCGTTTTATGGGCAATTTCAATTTTTGGTTTTATGCTTTGTAGAAAAAATGGTATTTTTCCATTTAATCTTTGATTTTTCAAGATGTTTATCATTTCTTCACTTGATTTTTTATTAATCAAATTTTTATGATACATCTTTTCTAGTAAAATAGATATATCTTCTGCACTTATATAATTTTCTAGACCTAATGATGCTTTTTTATCATCAAACATTTTTCGATTAAGAACTGTATTTCTTAAGCCTATATTTTTTATCGTTTTATTAATATTATCTATGCCCAATTTATCAATCAACATATTTGTTGCATAATTATCACTAAGAATAATCATAAGAGTATATAAATCTTCTAACTTAACTTTTAAATTTTCCCTCATATATGTTAAAGCTCCACAAGATGGTACTTTATCTTTATCTTTAGTTATAAATATATCATCTTTATTTACAATACGTTTATTTATTTGATTAAAGCATTCAACTAATATGGGAAGTTTAATTATACTTGCTGCTAACATTTCATGTTTTTCATTATATTTAATAGTTTCCTCTGTAATTAAGTTCTTATAATAAAAAGATATATCCCCCTCGTATAATAATGTATATAAATTAGGCTTCACGTCTAGCCTTTAAATGT
>USRS01000069.1 GCA_900557165.1 uncultured Clostridium sp. | reverse complement strand
AAACGGGACGGCGATATAGTCGCCGCCGTTTAACTCTTCACAGATTATTCCCGAACAAAGGGTATATCCGTTCAGTCCGACCATAAGATTCAGCATCGTTGCACGGTCGGTTGCCTTTATCATTCGCTTGTATTCGTTCGTACTCAAAATTTCTTCAGCAAAATAAAACGAACCCTTTTCGCCCTGTTCGAACGAAAGACACGGATAATCGGCAAGCTGTGCGAATGTTATCGACTTGTTCTTTGCAAGAGGATGATTCTTCCAGATATAGACATATCCGCGGCAGGTTATGAGGTGATGAAACTCAAGTCCGTTATCTCTCAGCATCTTTTGGATAATCTTTCTGTTAAAATCATTGAGATATAATATCCCGATTTCGCTTTTAAGACTGCTTACATCATTTATTATATCTATTGTTTTTTGACTTAACATAATTGCTATCTCCTTAATGTGTATTTTGTGTACACTTTGTTTATATTAGAAATATACCCCAGTATTTTTTGTGTAAACATTTTTTGAGAAATATATTTATATTTTACTTTTCCCACCTAAAAAAAGCTCATAGAAATCTACAAGCTTTTTGTTCGTAATACTTTATTTTTTTCTCTTTACAAAATATCTAGTATGAAGTAATTCATGGGCTTTATGACTTAGAGGATAATCTAAATATTTATCATAAATTTCTTGAACTTCCGGATTTTCCTTGGAAACTCTCATATTTTGCTTTCTATCTATATTATTTAAACCTTCTCCACGTTTTTGTAAAATTGCATCTTTATTTTTTCTGACTTTAGGTTGGCCACCGCCGCCGACACATCCACCAGGACAAGCCATAATTTCTATTGCATGGAAAAATTCTTCTCCATCTCTTATTTTGTCAAGCATCTTGCCGGCTTCTTCTAGACCATGAGCCACCCCTATTCTAAGTTTTATATCTCCAACTTCCACATCACAAGCCCTAAATCCATCAAAACCTCTAAGACTGTGGAATTCCACATTTTCAATTTTTTCGCCTGTCATATTTTCTAGGGCAGTTCTAAGTGCAGCTTCTATAACTCCACCTGTTCTACCAAATATAATTCCTCCACCTGTATATTCTCCCATGACTTGGTCTATTTCTTCCCCTTCTATTGTTTTTAAATCAATGCCTGAGTCTTGGAATATTTTAATTAATTCTCTAGTTGTTATAACATAATCCACATCATAATTAAGACCACGAGAAAATTCTGGTCTAGATGCTTCGTATTTCTTGGCAATACAAGGCATTATGGCAACAGAAGTCACTTCATCTCTTTTTAATCCTTTTTCCTTAGCCCAAATATCTTTAGCCACAG
This sequence comes from uncultured Clostridium sp., assembly GCA_900557165.1. Classification (GTDB taxonomy): domain Bacteria; phylum Bacillota; class Clostridia; order Peptostreptococcales; family Peptostreptococcaceae; genus Terrisporobacter. Next base: position 12,836 of record USRS01000069.1, on the reverse strand, counting down.
TGGCAAACATCTGCATAGGTGATTTGGCAGTGGATGGCACATCTAACATGTCACCATAATTTTGTTCTATAAATTTAACCCATGCTGGACAACATGATGTTAACATTGGTAGTTTTACATCTTTATCTCCTGCAAAATATCTTTCCAGTCTATCTTGTAATTCAGCAGCTTCTTCCATTATTGTTAAATCTGCTGCCCAAGTTGTATCAAATACATAATCTACTCCCAACTTTCTAAGACCTGCTGCCAACTTTCCTTCCACATTATCTCCTGCTTCAAAACCAAATGCTTCTCCTATAGTTACCCTAATTGCCGGTGCCATTTGAGTAATAACTAGTTTATGAGGAGTTGATAAGTCTCTTATAAATTTTAAACTATTGTCTCCTGCTGTTATGGCATCTACTGGACAAGCAGATAAGCATCTTCCACAATGAGTACATCTGTTGTAATCTATATTACGTTGTTCTTTTTTTTCTCCTGCTATACAGTCCACTGGACAAACTCTTTGGCAAATTCCACATCCTATACATTTTTCTGTTATGGTAAGTTTAATTAGATTGTTACATTGCATAGTGTAGCATCTGTCATCTTCAATATGCTCCTTGATTTCATCATAGAAATTTTCAAGAATTTCTTCCATTATGTTATGTTTTTGGTTTAACTCTTCTTTTACTTGTTCTGCCAAAGTTCTAAGTAAGTAAAGGTCTCTCATATTTGATTTGCCTTTGCTTATTCTATCAAGTATTCGCCAAATTCTTTCTAAGGGTTCTTGTACTTTAGCATAATCTTTTAGACTTCCTTCATTTTGCATTAAACCAATTACTGAATCTGTATAAAACTTAGCATACTGAACTATACAATCTTCTTCTGATAAAACATTAATTGCCCTAATATAATTATCAAACAAATCAAAGTCTAGCTCTTTATTTAATTCTTCTTTAGATAAAAATCTACCATAGGGCGGAACTCCCACATGTGCTCCTTTAAAATCTTTTTTATCTAATATTCCTCCTGCCAATTCTATAATTTCTGCAAGAGTCGCACCTTCTGGCACTTCAACTATTCCACTATTATTTATCCTTCCACATATGGCAACTTTCCTTTTTGAATTATTAGTCATATTTTTTAACTCTTCTTCACTGAAAACAGAAAAAACTGAGCCTCTATCACTATGTAACATAGTTGGCTTCGTATTTGTCATCTTTTTCACTCCTTTATGTCTGACTTATATAACTATTATTAAATTTTCATGCTATTTATTATTTTTGCTTAATTGTTGTTTTTTATTATTGATTTATAAAAAAAATCTTATACAATATATTTAAAGTCAAATATGAAAGGATATATTATGAGAAATAGTAACTTGAGACTTTTAACAACGCTTTCTATTATTTTTGTCATGGTAGGTATATTAATTTTTAATTCTACCGATATAATACTTAGTATTAATGGCTCAAATAATAATATATCTACAAAGCATACTACAGAAGTTAATTCTTCAAAGAAAGCAAAGAAAAAAGCAAACTTAGATGGTTATTTATTTTTAGGCGATTCTTATACTGTTTTACTTCAAGAAACAATAGAAAAAAAGAACCCTTCTGCTATTGTTTTAGGGCAAATAGGTGTGCAACCTGGTTATTGGAATGAAAATTTTCATGTCCTTCCTGATGATGATAAAATTAATGGAGTTGTTTTATTAATAGGGGTAAACGGAGTTACTTACAATGATAATTTACCTAATAAGAAAGAACTTATAGATGACTTGGTAAAGAAATACCCTAAAAAAACTATTTACATTGAAAAAGTCTTTCCTGTAGGCAAAAACTTCACTAGTGCAGACCCAGATGATTTTAATAATGCTATTAAAGCTCACAACAAGGAAATTGAAAGTTACTGTAGAAAATATTCTAATGTAATTTTTATTGATGCTACTAAGAATTTAATAACTGAAGATGGTTATTTAAAATATACAAAAGATGGCTTACACATTAGATCTGACAAACAAGAAACTTTTTACAAAAACATATTAGATGCTGTAAATAATAATTAAAAAATGCCCCAAGATAACTAGTCTTAGCTATCTTGGGGCATAAATATTATTGTGATTTTATTTCAGTCCAAGCATCTTCATAAATTTTAAGCACCTTAGGTGGTAAATTTAAGAACACATCCGACTTATCCAACACTTCTTGGTCTGGATAAGCAGTTGGATCATTTTTAGTTTCATCATCTAACATATCAAATGCCGCCTGATTAGGTGTTGAATATTCTATATATTCCACATTTTGAAGAGCATTATCTGGGTCTAACATAAAGTTTATAAACATCTGTGCATAATCTTTATTTTCAGCAATCTTAGGAATACACATAGCATCAACCCATCTATTTGTTCCTTCTTTAGGAACAGAATAAGCAAGGTCAGGATTTTCATCCATTAATACTAAGGCATCACCATTATATACGATACCCATAGCTGCATCTCCCACAACTAATCTATCTTTTCCATCGTCATTGACATAAGCCTGAACTAATGGAAGTTGTTTTATAAGCTCATTTTTAGCTTCTTCTATCTCAGAAGTCTTTTGAGTATTTATTGAATAACCTAATCTTATTAAAGATATTCCCATTGTATCTCTAACAGAATCTAACATCTGAATATTTCCAGCATACTTCTTATTCCAAAGTACATCCCAACTATCTACATCTTTTTCATCCACCATAGTTTTGTTATATAATATCCCAAATGTACCCCACATATATGGCACAGAATATTTATTTCCTGGATCATAAGCAGGATTTCTAAAGTCTTTCATTATATATTTATAATTTGGTATTTTTGAATAATCTATAGGAGATACTAAATCCTCAGAAATTAATTTTTCCACCATATAATCAGATGGGAAAATTAAATCATATTTAGTACTTCCGCTTTTAAGTTTTTGATACATTGCTTCATTTGTATCATAAGTCTCATAGACTACATCTATACCTGTTTCTTCTTCAAACTTAGTTATTAAATCTTCGTCAATATAATCCCCCACATTGTAAATATTTAAAACTTGAGCAGATTTTTTTGACTGACCACAACCAACTAATAAAGTGGATGACATAACAACTGTTAAAGCTAGTGAAATTATTTTGTTAAGTTTCATTTGATGTCCTCCCTTTTATTATGACTTTTGAGCAGATTTTTTGTTTGCTGTTAAATTTGATAAAAGCAATAATATTAAAACAGATGCAAACATTAAAGTTGATAGAGCATTTATCTCTGGAGTTAAACCTCTTCTTGTCATAGAATAAATTTCTATTGCTAAGTTACTTACACCATTTCCTGTTGTAAAGAAACTTATTACGAAATCATCTATAGACATGGTAAATGCTATAAGCATACCAGAAACTATACCTGGTTTTATTTGTGGTAAAACAACTTTTCTAAGTGCATACCAAGGTGTAGCACCTAAGTCCATGGCTGCATCTTCTATATTTGCTGGTAATTGTTTTAATTTTGGAAGTACAGATAAAATTACATATGGTATATCAAAAACTATATGTGATAATAACATTGTTGTAAATCCAAATTCTAATTTTATAAAAACATAAAGTGACATTAATGCCACCCCTGTTACTATATCAGGGTTTAAAACTGGTAAATAGTTTATATTTAAAAGTAGTCCTCTTACTTTACCATTTCTCATTTTGTGAATACCTATTGCTGTAATTGTTCCGATTATTGTTGCTATTACAGCAGCTACTATGGCAATTACTATTGTGTAGTAAAGTGCATCTAGTATTCTGTCATTTTCTAATAACTTTTTATACCATCTAAGCGAAAATCCATTCCATTTGGCCATTGATTTTGAATCATTGAATGAAAAGACTGCTAGAGATATTATTGGTGCATATAAAAATAAATACACTAAAGTTAAATATATATTCGATGTGAATTTCTTTATACCCTTTATAATAGTAATCCACCGCCTTCCTTGCCTGAATCATCACTAAATTTATTCATTAGTGCCATTGAAATTAATATAACTATCATCATGAATATTGATATAGCTGAACCAAAGTGCCAGTCACCAACTGACATAAATTGTTGTTCAATTAAGTTACCAATTAACATGAATTGTCCTCCACCTAGTAATTTTGAAATTACGAATGTAGATACTGCCGGCATAAATACCATTGTTATTCCTGATACTACTCCTGGCATACTAAGTGGGAATATTACTTTTGTAAATACTTGTGTGCTATTTGCACCTAAGTCTTTTGCTGCGTTTATTAAATCTTGGTCCATTTTTGTAAGTATTGTATAAATTGGTATTATCATAAATGGCAAAAAGTTGTAAACCATACCAAGCATAACTGCAGAATCTGTATATAATATATTCATTGCTGGAAGTCCTATGGCTGTAAGTATGGTATTTAATACACCATTTCTTCCAAGTATGGCAGACCATGCATATGTTCTAAGTAAGAAGTTCATCCACATTGGTATAATTACAAGCATTAATAAAACACTTTGTCTTCTAGCTTTACTCTTTGCAATAATATAAGCTGCTGGATATCCAATTAATAAACATAGTATTGTAGACATTAGCGCTAATTTTATTGATCTATAAAATATTCTAAAATACATTGGTTGCATTAATTCTTTAAAGTTGTTTAAAGTGAAGCTATACGTTCCATTATCACTTTTTGTAAATGCAAAAAATATAATTAGAAATAAAGGAATTACTATAAATAATCCACTCCAAATTATATATGGAGATGTGATTTTTAAACCTAACTTATTATCAGTCTTACTCATTTTATTCATCATCCCCTGTTTTTTTCATGATATGTATGTCTTCTGGATATATATCCATTCCTAAGGTACTTCCAACTTCTGCTGATTTTGTATTGTGAAGTAACCAAGTTAATCCACAAGACTCTACCGTCATTTCATAGTGAACACCCTTGAATACACAAGAAGTAACTTCACCTTTTAACATACCTTTTTCCCTATCAACCATTTTTATATCTTCTGGTCTTATGACAACTTGTATTTGTTCATCTTTTTTGAATCCTTTATCAACACATTCAAAGTTTCTTCCACAAAACTCAACTAATAAGTCTTCATGCATAACACCATCTATTATATTAGATTCACCTATGAATCTGGCAACAAAGGCATTTTTAGGCTCATTGTATATATCTTCTGGTGATCCCATTTGTTGTATTTTACCTTTATTCATAACAACTATAGTATCTGACATTGATAATGCTTCTTCTTGGTCATGAGTAACAAATATAAATGTAATTCCTAATTGTTGTTGTATATTTTTAAGTTCTCTTTGCATTTCTTGTCTTAATTTTAAATCAAGTGCTCCTAGAGGCTCATCTAGTAAAAGAACTTTTGGCTCATTAACTAAAGCTCTAGCGATGGCAATACGTTGTTGTTGCCCACCACTTAGTGAGTCTATATTTCTTTTTTCAAATCCTGGTAATGCCACAAGTTTAAGCATTTTTTTAACTTTTTCGTCGATAGTTTTTTTGTCCATCTTCTTTATTTTTAATCCAAATGCTATATTTTCATAAACATTCATATGAGGAAACAGTGCATACTTTTGGAATACTGTATTTACTGGTCTTTCATATGGTGGTATATCATTTATATCTTTACCTTGGAATAATACTTTACCATCATCGGCAAACTCAAATCCTGCTATGATTTTAAGAGTTGTAGTTTTACCACATCCACTTGGTCCTAGTAAAGTTAAAAATTCATTTTTTCTTATATCTAAACTTAAGCTCTTTAGAACTTGGTTATCTTCATAGGTTTTTGAAATATTTCTTAATTCAATTATGTTTTCTTGTTTCAAATGTAAACACCTCTTTTATTCTTATATTTGCTTTACTAAAATGTTGGTGGTGTACTTACCCAAACCACCCTTGCTTCTGTTTTTCCTGGATTGGAAATATAGTGATTAGCCCTTGGTTTAAAGTAAAAACTTTCGCCCTTTCTTACTTTATTTTTCTTATCACCTAAGTGAAGGAAAATTGAACCTGCAAGGACATATCCAAATTCTTCACCTTCATGAGGTTTATCTTCTTTATATTGTCCACCTGGTTGTAAAGTTATTATGATTGGCTCCATATCATTTTTTTGTGAATTGGGAACTAGCCATTTTAATTTATATTTTAAATCTTCATCTTCTGTCTCAAACATATCATCCTTAGTAAAGGTGATTTTCTCATCGCTTATTTCATTGAAAAACTCTTTTAAGTTTGTTCCTAAAATATCTAGTATATCTATTAAGGTTGCAATAGATGGTGAGGTTAAATTATTTTCCAATTGAGATATAAATCCCTTTGACAATTCACATCTGTTGGCCAGTTCTTCCTGGGTCAGTTGTTTTTCAATTCTCATACGTTTAATTTTCCCACCGATATCCATAGCCACACCTCCTTTTATCTGCATTAAATTATTAATTTTTTATTTTATGTCGATTTTTGTTTTTATTATTAGTAAATTTAAAGTTTAGTATGTAAAACTAACTTTTTCATTTTTCGTGTTATTATATGTAAACAATAAGTTTATAATTTCTAAACAACAATAGCTATTATATAAAAATACCAATATTTTTTCAATAGTTTTTTGAATTTTTTTGTTTTTTATTAATAAGTTTGAAAATGTGTAATTTACTTATTTTTGTCCTTTTATTTTTCATAATTGTTTATATTAATTATTTAAAAGTTTAGTATGTGTAACTACTTTCTAATTAAATATGATTTTCTTCAATATAATATACTAATATTAAGAATAAATTCATTTAATATAAATTTAAATTTTTTATCTTTAAATATATTTTTGTCTTACAATTAAAAAAGTATTGATTTTACCAATACTTTTTAATTTATTATTCTCTTTTTTTCAAATTCAATAACTTAACATCTTATTTATATAGTTCTATAATTATTATATAAAATGGTTTTATGATATAAACTTTACTGATGTGTGGAGGTATAATAATGGTTATTTTTAAATTTTTTACAGTTGGTGACTATGAAAAATTAGAACATTGGATTAATAAAATGTGCTTTAAGGGATATGCCTTAAAAGATTATAGCTTCGGTAGATTTTACTTTGAGCCTTGCATAGAAAATGAATATTATTATTCTATTGAGCTATTTGAAAACTTGCCTTCATCTTTATCTAGCGAAGATTTTTTTAATTACTTAAATGATGAATGTAACATAGAATATGTGTGTAAATTTAGAAACTTTGCCTTTTTTAGAAGAAAAAAGTCAAAGGGAAAGTTTAGTTTGTTCACAGATATTAGCCAAAAAGTATCTTACTTTAAAAGGATTTTGACTTTTAGATTTTCTTTAGCTTTATTTTTGATAGTATTTTCATTTCTTATTTTATACTATCCTCCACTATACTTATCAGATAAAGTTTTCTCATTTTTATTACTCTTTATAGCAATCATGATTATAATCGTAAATATATCAAGTTTTTTTAAATATGAACAATTAAAAAAAATAGATAAATCCTAATTCTTAGTTTTTATCTATTTTTTATTATATATTTAATTATGCTACTTTTCTTTTTGTAAACATATTTTCATACATGTATTCTTTTCTATATTTAAATATTAAACTTAAAGAAATGACAAGAGTTGTAAACTCTGCAAAAGGTACAACTAGCCAAACTCCATTTACACCAAAGATATTTGGTAATATACTTATGCCCACTGCAAAGAATATAAATGTTCTAAGTAAAGAAATTAAAGCAGACACCTTTCCATTTGAAAAAGCTGTAAACATTCCCGATGAAAATATATTAATTCCCTCAACTAAAAATCCTATAGAAAATAATAAAAATCCATTGTGAGCTATATCAAATAAATCCGTATTCTTTGTTGCAAATATGGATATAAGTATTTCTGACATTTGTCTAGATACTACAAAAGTAGTAACCCCAAATACGGAAATTATTATTAAGCTGTATTTTATTAATTTTTGTAATTGATCTTTATTTTGACTACCATAATTATAACTTATGCGAGGTTGTACACCTGATGTAAATCCTATATATGCCGCATTTAATAACATTTGTATATAAAGCATAATTGTTATGGATGCTACACCATCTTCACCTAATAATTTAATCAATACTAAATTATATATAAATGTAGTAACTGCTTGAGATAATTGTGTTACCATTTCAGATGAACCGTTAGCACAACTATTTTTTATTACATTAAAATTAAACTTAGTTTTCACAAAATGAAGAGTGTGTTTTTTATTCATAAAATAAACTATTCCCACAAATGATGGAACAATATATCCTATACAAGTTGCAAGGGCAGCTCCTCTAACACCCATATTTAATTTAACTATAAAAACATAATCTAGTACTATATTTACTATTCCACCAACTATACCGCTTATAAGTCCTAAATTAGGCACTCCTGCTGTAACAAGGAAATAATCAAAATAAATTTTTAAAAGTATGAATGGTGTAAAAACAACCATAAATAATAAATATTCTCTACTATTAAAGTATAAAGCTTTTGTTGCTCCTAGGGCATAAATGATTTCTTTCATAAAAACAATACTTATAATCTCAATTACTAAACCTATTACTAAAGCACTTATAGTAATTAATGTGAAGTTTTCTCTAGCTTCTTTGTCTTTGCCCTCTCCCATTTTTCTAGCTACTATGGCACTACCTCCCGTAGCAAACATAATTCCCACACCTAAAATTAAATTTATAACGGGAAAAACTATATTGGTGGCAGATAAAGCATTGGCACCAACAAATTGAGAAATAAACATACCATCTACAATTGTATAAAATGAAAAAAATATCATCATGGCTATTGTAGGTAAAGTATATCTAACAAGTGATGTTAGTGTTACTTTTTTTTGTAATGAATTCTCCATAATCTCCTCCTTGAAATTCATATTAATGTAATATATAATAAACTATCCTGTAAGAGGATAGTCAAGAAGGAGGATGTTTAATATGAGTGAAATTAATAAAAAATATTTCTCCACAGGAGAGTTTGCCAAATTATGCAATATAAATAAGAAGACTCTTTTTCATTACGATGAAATAGGACTTTTTAAACCAGAGAAAGTTTTAGAAAATGGATATAGATATTATTCCACATATCAATTGGAGGTTTTTAATGTTATTTATACTCTAAAAGATATTGGAATGCCCTTAAAGGAAATCAAAAACTTCATGGATAAGAGAAATCCAGATAATATTGTAGAAATTTTTGAATATGAAACTAGTGAAATTCAAAAAGAAATTGAAAAATTAAAAAGAAAACAAGAGATAATCTCTAATAAAATCAAAATCATCAAGGAATCAAAAAATATTTCTCAAGATATTTTTTTACAACACCAAGAAGAAGAATATATCATACTTAGCAATAATATCGATAAAACAAAAGAGCCTTATGATACATATACTTATATGAATCATTTAGATTACTGCTATAATAATAATTTATATATAGGTTATCCTGCTGGTTCTATTAAAACTTTAGATGATTTAAATAGCACCAACCCTTATGATTATAGTTATTATTATACAAAGGTAAATAAAAATCCTAATAATAAAAATATAACTATCAAACCTGAAGGCGATTATGTTGTTGGCTATTTCAAAGGTTATTTTTCTCAAGCACATATTTTCTATGAAAAACTCATGTCATATATTAATAAAAACAACTTAACAGTTGTTGGGTATGCTTATGAAGATGTTTTAATTGATGAGGTTGCCATAAAAAATATAAATGAATATGTCTTAAAAATCTCCATCCAAATAAAATAAACTTATGAATTTGTTATTTTTTTACATATTTATACTTTCTTCTTAGTAAATATGATAAACTTATATTTACTGACAAGAAAGGGAAAAAGATATGTATATAATCATAATGCTATTCTTATTATTTATTACATTTTTCATATCTAGGAAAAATGCTAGCTATAGGATATTTTTAATTACAGTAAATACTATTATTTCTTTAGTTTATATCCTATGGCGTATTACAGTTATACCTATTCACCATGGATTAATTAGTTTTATTTTAGGTGTAACACTTTATTTAGCTGAATTATTAGGGCTAGTTGCATTTTTTAATTTTCAATATTTATTTGCAAAAAAATACAAGCTAGAGTTAAAAACTTTAGATAATTTTAAAAATGGCAACATTCCATCTGTAGATGTTTTAATTTGTACTTATAATGAACCATTGAGTTTATTAGAAAAGACTATTGCTGCATCTACAAATTTAATTTATCCCAAGTATAAATTAAATATTTATGTTTGTGATGATGGTCGCAGAATTGAGTTAAAACAATTATGCAACAAATATAGGGTAAACTATATTACTAGAGAAGATAACGAAGGTGCAAAAGCTGGTAATATTAATAATGCTTTAACTCATATTAAAGGTGATTTATTTGCAGTACTTGATGCTGATATGATTCCTAAGAAGGAATTTCTTCAAAAGACTGTTGGATACTTTTCTGACGATAATATGGCATTTGTCCAAACTCCACAAGTATATTACAACCAAGACATTTATCAATATAATCTTGGTAGAAATATTCCCAATGAGCAAGACTTTTTCATGAGGGATATTCAAGAAGCAAGAGCATCTAGAGATGCCGTTTTACATGTGGGTACAAATGCTATCTTTAGAAAAAAATATGTGGAAGAGATAGGTGGATACCCAACTTGTTCCATAACTGAAGATATGGCTGTTGGTATGCTTTTACAAGAAAAGGGGTATTCATCTGCTTTAATTAATGAAGAGTTAGTTTTAGTTCTTAGTGCCAATACCTTTACTGAGTTAGTTAAACAAAGAGATAGATGGTGCAGAGGAAATCTTCAAGTTCTTAAACACTATATTTAAAACATTTTCACCAAAAAGTAGAAGTGTCAAATGGGCCCATTATTATGATACAGCTATGGCACCACATTTAACTTTATCCATAATAAAAGAGATTTTATGTCTTAATATAAAGTTTAATGTTACTTCAAAAGAAGTAGTTCTTGATAAAAAGAATTTTCAATTTAGAGTTGTATTTCCACATATAATTTTAGCTATAGTTAGTATAATAGCTTGGGTTGTATCAACAAAACTTGTGTTAGAAAATAATATGCACTTTGGAGCATATTTAATAAATATGGGATGGAGTATTTTTAATTTCATAGGTGCATTAATTAGTTTAAAAGCAGCTTATCAAAAACCTATTTTTAGAATAAGCGAACGTATCTCTATAAATGAGGATATTACAGTAAAACTATATAATAAACAAAATAATTTAATAATTGGAAAGCTATTAGATATATCAGAAAAAGGTATAGGTATTTTACTAAATGAAAAAATAACAGAAGATTTAAATTTACACATAAAGGATAAAATTCAAGTAAATTTATTAAATAATGATTTTGACTGCTCTATTTCTAGATTAAACAATAAAATTATAGGACTTCAATTTAAAAATATTACTCCAGACAAAATGAAAGTAATCATGAGTATATTTACAGAAAACATGCAGCCACATTATGATAATAAAAAAATTCAAAATTATATTATAACTGATAATAAAGAATCTATTTGTGCATAAAAAAAGATGAGTTTAACTCATCTTTTTTTGTTATCCTAGGATTAATTTTAAATGCTCTTGTAGGATATGTATACCTGTAGTATTTTCTCCACCTCTTGGTATTATTATATCCGCATATTTTTTAGAAGGTTCAACAAATTGCTCATGCATTGGTTTTACAGTTGTCACATATTGTGATAATACTGATTCAACACTTCTGCCTCTTTCTTTTGTGTCCCTTAATATACGACGCATTAAACGTTCATCTGCATCTGTATCAACGAATACTTTTATGTCCATAAGATCTCTAAGTTCTGGATCTTCAAATATTAATATACCCTCTACTATTATTACTTTTTTAGGGTGCGCAAGTACTGTTTCTTCTGATCTCGTATGTCTAGTGTAATCATATACAGGAACTTCAACATCTTGTCCTGCTTTTAATTTTTTTATGTCTTCTATCATTCTTTTTGTTTCAAAAGATGATGGATGATCATAATTTAAATTTTGTCTTTCTTCTATAGTTTTGTCATCATTAGCTTTATAGTAACTATCATGACAAATTAATTCTATATCATCTTTAAAAAATTCTTTTATATAACTTACTATAGTTGATTTTCCTGATGCAGTTCCACCTGCTATACCAACAACACTTACTTGTTTCATATTATCTTCCACCTACTTATATATTTTTACACTTACTTTTGTCCAAATACAAAAGTCCGCTATTAATCTATATCTGCAATATTTTATCATATTTCTATAGATAATTATCATGGAAAAAATATCCATTGCCATTCATAAAAATATTATAACATAATTCGACCTTTTTTTCTTAAAAATTTGATTTATTACAATAATTTACTCATTATAGATTTCCACAGTAATCTTTTTTTATTACTAATATGATAAAAAAGTCATTTCCAAAATTCTAAAATTTTATGTAACTTTTTGACATACTATTTATTTAGCCTTTGAGAAGGATTTTTATAAATATAGATAGAACTTTATAAATATCAAAATATAATAATCATAGCTCCCCCAAATGGCTGTGATTATACAATACATCTTTTTAAATTTCCCTAGAAAGAGTTGATTTCAAAATGATTAAGTTTATCAATTTTGAGCAACTCTTTTATATTAAAATTCGCTTTGCTCATAAAAAATTCGCTTCGCTCATGTCGCCAACGACTTCGTCCGTTGCTCCATTAAGC
>USRS01000068.1 GCA_900557165.1 uncultured Clostridium sp. | reverse complement strand
GTTCATCCCTTCCTTTTTGTGGAACTATCTTTTTATTTTGAGACAGCCCCTTTTTCTATACTTTTATGTACCACAATAATGTATTATTTTATTAAATATTTCATTACTTACAGGGTAAACTATTTTATTAATTTGTGAAACTTTCATAACTTTCATCAAACTATTTGATATAAATACAAAATCAAAATTTTCTATTTCTTTTAAACTTGTTTCTCTTTCTATAACTTCAATATTTAAGTTTTTACAAATTTCAAAAATATGTTCTTTCATTATGCCATTTAATATGGGCAAATTTCTATGTGGAGTATATATTTTATCTTCTTTTATAAAGAAAATATTGCTCATGGAACATTCAAGTATTATATCTTGCTGATTTACAAATATTCCATCATCAAAATTATTTTCACTAGCATATCTTTTCGTATAAATATTTTCATAATAGTTAGTAGTTTTATGTCTGTATATTATGCTATCTCCTCTTTTTATAGGCGATATGGTTAGCTTATATCCCCTATTATAAGTTTCTTCATCATATACTATATCCCTTATGGAAATATTATATCCTTCATCAAATATTGTTAATCTCAAAGCTTTGTTTTCAATTTTATTTTCTTTTATATAATTCAAAATAGCTTCTTTTAAAAATTTTTTATCGTATTTGATATTAAGTTTTAGCAGCTCTATTGATTTAAACATCCTATCCATATGCATATCTAAATCAAGGGCAGTTTTTTCAACTCTTATAGTTTCAAATAAACCAATGCCAAACTTAGTCAATTGACTATCAAAACTCACCTTATTCTTCATAGTAACCCCTTAAAGCTTTCATTATAGATTGTGCTTTATCAAGAGTTTCTTGATATTCTTCCTCTGGATTAGAACCCCAAGTCATACCTCCACCAACTTGGAAATATACTTCATCTTCTTTTTTGACAATAGTTCTTATGGCAATATTTAAATCCATATCTCCATTAAATCCAATATATCCTATGGAACCTGTGTATACGTTTCTTTGAGTTGGCTCAAGCTCATCTATAATTTCCATTGATCTTATCTTTGGTGCTCCAGTAATTGAACCACCTGGGAAAGTTGCCTTTATCACATCTACTGTATCTTTATCATCATCTAATTCTCCAACAACTGTCGCCACCAAATGATTTACATTTGCATAAGGTTCTATAACAAATAATTCAGGTACTTTTACACTTCCTATTTTTGATATTCTTCCTATATCATTTCTTTCTAAATCTACTATCATAAGTAGTTCTGCTCTATCTTTTTCGCTATTTCTTAATTCTTCTTGAAGTTTTAAATCTTCCTCTTTATTTTTACCCCTCGGTCTTGTTCCTTTTATGGGTCTTGTTTCTAATTTTTTGTCTACACATTTTATAAATCGTTCTGGAGAATTTGATAATATATTAAAATCATCAAAGTTTAAGTATGCCCCAAAAGGTGCTGGACTAAATCTTCTCAAATCTCTATAAAGTTCATAGCTGGATAAAGTAGTTTTACCACTAAATCTTTGTGTCAAATTTGCTTGATAAATATCTCCACTTTTTATATACTGTCTAACTTTTTCAACTGAATCTTCAAATCCTTTTTTCGTGAAGTTAGATACAAGTTTTGTAGATTTTACGTCTTTTTCTTCATAACAAATAGAGTCTACTCCATTTTTTTCAACTTCTATTATTTTATTTTCAATATATATAGCTATTTCCTCTTCTTTTTTCATATCTAAATCAGGTGTTGCTATATATGTTTTTTCTTCCAAATGGTCAACTACTATTACATGGTCATATAGTCCAAAGTATAAATCATAAACGCTTAAATCATCCTTTGCACTTCTTGGCAAGTTTTCCATATAATTTCCTAAATCATAAGATAAATAACCTACTGCTCCACCTATAAAAGGAAGATTAGTATCATTTTTTACCTTATAATTTCTCAATTCTTCCTGTAAAAAGTTAAGCGGATTTTCTTCACTATCTTTATACTTTAGAACTTTGAATGGATTGCTACTGATAAAAGAATATCTTCCTAATTTATTTTTATCCATAGCACTATCTAAAATAAAACTATCTTTTTCATCTCTAAATATGGTAAATATTTCGAAAGCATTTAATTTAGTATTAATTTCTTTTATCATCTTAAACACAAACCCTTTCTCTAGCTTCTTTTATAAAATTTTTCAATATTTCATGACCTTGTTCTGACAAAATAGCCTCTGGATGGAATTGTACCCCTTCAATAAGATACTCTTTATGTCTAATTCCCATTATTTCCCCCTCTTTTGTCAAAGCAGTTATTTCCAAATCATCATTTAAATTTTCACTATCCACTACTAAAGAATGATATCTTGTAACATTTAATGGATTATTTAAATTTTTAAATACACCTTTGTTGTTATGTCTTATAGCATGGACTTTTCCATGAACAGGTTCAATTGCTTTTACTATATTTGCTCCAAAAACATGTCCTATAGTTTGATGTCCCAAACATATGCCAAGGATAGGTTTTTTCCCCTTAAAATGATTTACCACATCTATACATATTCCCGCTTCTGTAGGTGAACATGGACCTGGCGATAAAACTATAATTTCTGGATTTAAAGCTTCTATTTCTTCTAAACTTACCTCATTATTTCTTTTTACTACGATTTCTTCTCCCAATTCCCCAAGATACTGAACCAGGTTATATACGAATGAATCGTAATTATCAATCATAAGAATCATCTAGATACCCCCATAAATTGTATATTTTTAACAATCATCAATGTAATTATAGTATATAATCTTTCATTTTTCCTTATAATTTCACACTTTTACTGCAAAATTTTCCAAAATACTTATTTGATAAATTAAGTAAAAATATTAAAAGGTCTGTACTTTATTTTAATTAAAGAACAAACCTTTTTTAATTAATGAGAATAGCTTGATACTTTTACATCATCAATAATTAAATTATAAACAAATTTATTTTTTCTTAACTTCAATATACTATCCTTACTTCCATTCACTAAAACACCATAGGATTTGACACCATTTTCTTCTACATATTTTAAAGTATTTTCATAACTAGATATATATGAATTAGGATGATTAAGTTCTATAAATGCCTTATTATCTATCATATATTTTACTAAGCTCTTAAAATGAGTTTCATAAATATCTGCTCTATTTCTATCTTCATCAATTCCTCCAAGTTCTAAATAAGGATAATCTTTACTATTTTTAAATGACTCTAAAATCACTCCTGTTCCACTACTTTCAAATCCCATTTGAGGAAGTTGTTGAATATTTTTATCACAAGTTCTAATTCCTACCCAGCTAAAATATAAATCCTTATTTTCCTCAATCATTTTTGCAATTTCCTTCATATCTATATCTTTCTTAAATGAAATATATGCACTTACCTGAGATGTACTTGGTAATTTTTTAAGTTCTTCTAATTGTCCTGTGTCATCATCAAATCCACAACTAAAAGGATAAACTCCATATTTAAATACATTCATTGAAGGATATTTATAAAAATCATTTTCAATATATTCTAAACTTCCTTTATTTATAACTCCATCATAAGTTGTATTAGTATTTTTAAATATATCATTTTGACCTATCTTAACATTATACTTTCCATAACCTAAGGACTCATCATCAGTGTAATTAGTAATAATTCCAGGAAAATGAAGTTCAGTAAATACAGATATATCAGTTAGAAACTGTGTTGTAAAATCACCTTTTTTAATAGATGGATTGTAGTATTTAGCATCCATCCTGGGAGATATAATATATTTAGCTGAAGCTAAAATACCTATGACAATTACTACTGATGCTAGTATTGTTTTTAAAAATTTATTTCTTATCTTTCTATTTATATTTTTTAATAAAACATCTTCTTCGCATTTTTTATTGCTATTTATTTGCTGTTTTTCACCAAAATCTTCGCCATCCTTACTATTTCCTAAATTAAATAAATCATCATCTATTTTATTACATAGATATTCACTTATAATTTCATTTTTTTCTATTTCTTCTTCTACAATTTTTATCTCTTCTTCACTGGCTTGATTATTTATATATTTTTCATAAAGATCTTTAAAACTCATATTTATTCCTCCATTTTCATTTTTAGATTTTTTCTTGCTCTATAAATTAAAGTTCTTACAGCTCCATTTGATATGTTCATGATTTGAGCTATTTTTTGTTGTGGTACTTCTAAATAGTAATAAAGAATTAGAGCCTCTTTCATAGATTGAGGTAATGTTATAATCTTATTGTATAAATTTAATGATTCCTCATTATTTACTAACTTTTTCAAAATATTGCTATTACAATCTTCTACTTCAATTTCATTTATATCGATTTTAGATAATTTTTCGTTTTTTCTTATATAATCTATCCATAAATTTCTGCATACCATAAATAGCCAAGCTTTTACATTTTCATGATTATCATCTAGTGATAATATTCCTTTTAAAAAAGCTTCTTGCATGATATCTTCTGCTAACTGCTCGTTTTTACAAAGTGAAAATGTGTAAATATAAACGTCTTTTGAATATAATCTATAAAACTTTTCAATACTATCTGCATTCATCATCAATCTCCTTTCACTTTATAAACGTAAATTTCCATAATATGTTACACACTTTTTAATATTTTTTATAAAATTTTCAACATCCATTTCTATTGCGTAATTTAGTAATTTCTTAATTATATCAAACCACAAAAAAAATTGCCTTTTCTATGATTGATTAAATCATAAAAAAGGCAATTTTATCTATTATTATCTTACATCAATTAATTTAAATCCTAAATCTTCTACAATATCTTTTATATCATCAATATGTACATCTTCATTTATATTTACAAGAGCATATCCTTCTTCTATGCTTATTTCTAAAACCTCAACACCTTTGATATCTTCTGTTAAAGCATCATTTAGATTTTGTTTACAATGTTTACATTTCATACCTTCTATTAAAAGTTTTTTAGTCATTTCTAATTCCTCCTAAGTATTTATTTTGTAACTTAAGTATAATTATGAAATGTGTAGAAATTATGAATTTTAATAACTATTTAGTAATTTTATTCATTGGTTTTAAATTACTATTATTGAATATGGCCAAGTTAAAGAAAGAAATCAAGTAATCACTATCTTCTACTATATTATTTGTATAGTCAGCATAATTAGAAAGTACCAAAGCATCTCTAAAATATTTAGAGTTATCTTTAAATGGTTCATTATTGACACTTAATCCCTTTGAGTTTAGATATTTGATAATAAACACTGCAATAGTTCTTGTATTACCTTCTCTAAAAGGATGTATTTGCCATATACTTGATGTAAATTTGGAAATATTCTTTACAAAATCTAATTTATCAAGATTTTTATAAGATTTATTTGACTCTATATTAAAATCATACTCTAAAAAATCTTCTATGGAAGAATAATCAGCATAAATCACACTTTTTCCATGTAAAATAGGTTCCTCTTTAGTAAGATTACAATCACGAAATACACCAACATATCTTTCTAATGCTTCTGGAAATGCTCCAGAAAATAATTTTTTGTGTATTGTTTTCAAATAAATAGGGCTAAACCTAAAACTTCTATCATTTATTATGCTCACAATTCTAGTTGTTACTATATCAGCTTCTAAAGTTTTTTGTACTTCTTTATTTGATAAATCTTGATTTGAATAATATGTATATAAGGCTTCTTCAACTTCGCTATATGTTTTATTATTATCAATACTATCTTTTGTAAGTTCTATTAAATACTCAGAAGGCTTTAAATTATCCACTTCATTTAATCCTATGGCAAGCTCCCAAGATTCAAGTTTTTTTAATTTATCTATATTATTTGAATTAGTAATTTTATAATCTGAAAAGTAATTACACATATCTTTTCCTTTCTTAATATAAAACTTAAATATTTATAGCAATTATATTTATAAATACGTAAAATAACTCATATTTTTATTTTTACTATATTTCTATATTATATACTATAATTATGTGAAATTACAAAGTATAGTCATTCTATCTAACTGTAATTTACCTTTTGACTGAATAAAATTTGTATTATCTAAAAAAGTCGATAATTGTATTACGAAAGTTTTATAAAAATGTTAATATTTTCTACAAAAACTATTCTTTTATATTAAAATATAAAGTAGTAAATTTAAATGAAAGAATTTAAAGGGGGGATTATAATGGGGATATTAAATGAGGATAAACTTAACAAAAAAGATATAGATAAAATATTATCTCTAGAAAATAATATTACTCTATTCAAAATAGAAACAGAAATAGTGGATGGAAAAAAATATAGAATTAACAAACTTAACTAATGATTTGGAAAAACTCTTAGATAAATCAATTAAAAAAGAAGTAGAGGATTTAAAATATTCCCTTGTGCTTAATTATGATGGAAAGAAGTTTTTATACAAAGGATTTATACCTTCATCAAAAACGATTTCTCTAAATTTACAACAATATGATATGTACAACTTGATTAAAAATAAAAACATTATAAAAAAAATAGAGAAAAAGCTTAAAGATGATAATATATTTATACATAAACACAGAAATTTAAAAGTTTCCTTTGATTATAAAAATGATAATATTAGTAATTTAACTTGTTTACCATTATTATCATTAACAAAATAGCAATTTAAAAAGGCTATATTAACTAAGTACAATTTCGTTAATATAGCCTTTAAATATATTTATCTATTAAATTCAACTAAAACAAGTTCTGGTCTGTTGAAAATTCTCAAAATATCTCCAGTAATAAATATCATATCTGGTTGACATTTTTTTAAAATAAAAGCAATCTCTAACCTTCTTGTCATTTAGATATTGACAGTTTTTAATTAAAGTTATAATATCAATAGGATTGAAGTTTTTTTGTACGTATAAATTATGTTCATTATAAAACTACTGTAAATATAATTATATCTTTAATAGAAATAAATAAAAAAATAAAGGATGATAAAAAATGACAGAACAAAATTTAAATCTGATCGATGAAGTTAAAAGAAGAAGAACCTTCGCAATAATTTCCCATCCCGATGCAGGAAAAACTACATTAACTGAAAAATTCCTATTATACGGTGGAGCAATACGTGAAGCTGGTTCAGTTAAATCAAGAAGATCTCAAAAACATGCAGTTTCTGACTGGATGGAAATAGAAAAACAAAGAGGGATTTCTGTTGCATCAAGTGTTCTTCAATTTGAATATAATAACTTTTGTATAAATATACTTGATACTCCTGGACATCAAGATTTCAGTGAGGATACTTATAGAACTCTTATGGCAGCCGACTCTGCAGTAATGGTTATCGACTCTGCTAAAGGTGTAGAAGACCAAACTAAAAAATTATTCCATGTTTGTAAAATGAGAGGAATTCCAATATTCACTTTCATAAACAAAATGGACCGTCAAGGTAAAGACCCATTTGAATTAATGGAAGATATAGAAAATGTCCTTGGAATTCGTTCTTGTCCAGTAAACTGGCCAATAGGTTCTGGTAAAGAGTTTAAAGGTGTATTTAACCGTCACAAAAACCAAGTTGAAGTATTTAATGATGGTAACCACGGACAATCTATTGCAAATTGCGTAACTGGAGAACCATCTGATGAGAAATTTACTGATTTATTAGGTAGCGCTCTTCACGAAAAATTACTAGAAGATATAGAACTTTTAGATATAGCTGGTGATAACTTTGATTTAGAATCAATATTAAAAGGTGAATTAACACCAGTATTCTTCGGAAGTGCCCTTACTAACTTCGGTGTTGAACCATTCTTAGAATCATTCTTAGATATAACAACACCACCAACTGCTCGTAATAGTAACTTAGGTGAAATTGACCCTAATTCAGATAACTTCTCTGGATTTATATTTAAAATCCAAGCTAATATGGATAAAAACCACAGAGATAGAATTGCTTTCTTAAGAATTTGCTCTGGTAAATTCGAAAAAGGTATGACTGTAAATCACGTTCAAAGAGGTAAAAAGATTAAACTTTCTCAACCTCAACAATTCGTTGCACAAGACCGTGTTATGATTGAATCAGCATATCCAGGAGATATAATAGGTATTCATGACCCAGGTATATTCAATATAGGTGATACTTTAAGTGAGAAAAAAGGTAATCTTGAGTACACTGGTATACCACAATTTGCTCCTGAGCATTTTATGAAAGTATCTACAAAAAATGCCCTTAAGAGAAAACAATTCGTAAAAGGTGTTACTCAATTATCAGAAGAAGGTGCTATACAAGTATTCAAACAACCAAATGGTGGTATGGAAGAACTTATCGTAGGTGTTGTTGGTGTACTTCAGTTCGAAGTTTTAGAATACCGTCTAAAACAAGAATATGGTGTTGATATAATGATGTATCCTCTACCATACTCTCATGTACGTTGGGTTGAAAATGATCTTTCTAAATTTGGAAAACTTTCAATGCCAATGGATACATTACTTGTTGAAGATAAAGATAGAAATCCAGTAGTATTATTCTCAAATGAATGGTCTATTAGAACTCTACTTGAAAGAAATGAAGGATTAGAAGTAAGAGAAACTTCTATATAAAAATAATTAATTACAATATAAAAAGTCGAAAATATATTTTATATCTTCGACTTTTTTATATTTAATTTATCAATAATATTTACTTATCAATCTTTCTAATTTATTATGTTGTACTATATTTCATAAAAATATTCAATGCACCTGATTTTTTTAAAGCTCCTATAACAAATACTGAAATTATCGCTCCACCTAAAGTTGAAATAAAAAAAGGAACAATATAAGCATAAAATGCAATACTTCCTGCATTGGCACCCATTAATAAAATAGCAATAGGGTAGGCACTAAGTCCACCTAATATACTAGTTCCAAAAACTTCAGCTATTAAGGTAAAAGTTATATTTTTAGATTTCCAATATACAATCCCACAAAGTAATGCACCAAACATACTCCCAGGAAAAGCCATTAAACTTCCTATACCCATAAGATTACGGAAAAGACTGGCTAAGAAAGCAACTGCTACACCATACCATGGACCTAACAATACAGCACAAAGAATACTTACCATATGTTGAATTGGAGCACATTTACTACCAAAGATAGGAATTGCAAACATACTTCCTACAACAGCAACAGCACATAAAATACTTGCTATACATAATTTTTTTGTTTTACTATTATCCATTTCTAAACCCCTTTCAAAATTCATGAGAACGGCACACATAGCGACATTCTCCACAAAATAATAAAACCATAAAAATTCTACGGAAATCGGTCGAAGCTTACTGGCTTCCTCTCACGCCGGAACACGGCTTCCCATCGCTACTATATTCAAAACACAGGGCGCTCCCCCTCTGCTCGCCCGAATAATCGGGATTACCATTCTTCACATCCTTTCTTTTAGGAAGTTTACACGATAAAAATATAACACTATTGTATTTTCTTGTCAATTTATATTTACAGACTCATTTTTGATTTGTGTTTATCTTTTAAAACTTATTTATAAAATCTATTTTTTGTACATCATCTGCATTATTCATATCTCTTATTAAGATTGTTCCTTTATGTTTATCATTTAAGTCATTTATTTTTGATATTGACTTAATAGTTAAAATATTATCCACACTTTCTCCTTTACCTATAGTAACTTCCATGTCCATACTTTTTTTATTTTCTCCTATAGTTATGTTATCCATAGATATATGTAAATCTTTATCACTTTCATTTTTAACTGTTACATAAAATTTAGCTTCATTATTTACTATTTTTATTTCATTTATTGTAAATGTAACATCAGATTCCTGTATATATAAAAAGTCTTTTCCTGAGTATTTTTTGTAAGAAACATATTTATCACTATCTAATTTTTTTATTTTATTATTATCTATTTCATAGCAAGTTTCTTCTACCATCTCATTATTTTCATCAGTTTTAGTAAAACATAATACTTTAGTTGTTTTACTATAATCTGTTTCATAAATATATCTTTTTTTATTTTCTATAACTTCCCTAGTCCCAATATAATCAGGATATTTATCTACCTGTTCTAACTTCCATATATTTTCTAATACAGATTCATCTATATTTTCTTTTTCTACATAATTATAAGTCACCTTCGATTTTCTACCTAAGCTTTCAACATATTTAGTTGCATCTTGGTTTATTTCTTCAAATAATTTTTCTGATTTTTTTGTATCATCTATTATAGCTAAAGCTTTAGTAGCTTCTTTCATTGGAAACATATCTTTTATAGATTTTACGAATTCACTCCCATCCTCTGCAATTTTTATATCTACCAAATAATATTTATTATTATCTTTTAATTTATGTCCTTGCTTTTCATCAGTTGTAAATGTTATTCTTAAAGGAATTTGAGAGCTACCATTTACCATATTAAATACGTCATTTTGGAATTCATAACTCCCATAAGTTGCCATCAAGTAAACTTCTATTTTGTCATTTTTAATAGATTTTCCTAAAATTTCATGAGCTTCTACAGGTAGTTCTCCTTCACCCAAGTATATTGCTGGATATTCTTTTTTGTGTGCTGGTCTATATTCTCCTAAAATAACACTTGATATAGCCTTATCTAAGTCCTCATCAGCATTAACACTTTTGCCATTTGTAAGCAACGCACCGCCCATTACAAGCAAACAAATTATCCCTGTCATCATGAATAGCTTTCTGTTCTTAGAAAAATTCTTATTATTTTTTATTAAATTTATTCTTTCTTTAATAGTTTTCTTATCATTGGCCATATTTAACCCCACCCTCATTTTATGATTAAAGTTGATTTTTTCTAAAACATTAAGTATTGTGATGCCGTATTTATTATGTTCATCTTCATTCAAAAGATTTAGCACCCTTTCATCACAACATATTTCCATGTCATTTCTCATTTTTTTAAAATAATAATGAATAAGTGGATTAAACCAGTGAATGCATTGTAATAGTCCAATTAAATTATCCATGTAATTATCTTTGTTTTTGTAATGACATAACTCATGTAAAAATATATGTCTTAACTCTTCTTCACTTAAATTAATTAAGTTCCTTGGTAAAACAATTTTAAGATTCATCATCCCTACAAGAGATGGAGAACTTATTTTATCATATACTACTATTTGAATTCTTTTATTTATATTTAACTGATTTTTACAATTTCTTAATATATTTTCCAGTATTTCATATTTCAACTTAGAACATTTCTTTAAATCTTTTATAAAACTCATATAAATTATCATGTAAGTTACTGCTGAAAATACAAATCCAGATAACCAGACAAAAAATAATATTTTTGAAAATTTATCTGATTTTACACTCATTGTAGATATTGTAGGTTTATTATTAACTACTTGACTCTCTTGTGTAATATTTTCATTAACACTATTGTTATCTTGATAAGTTGAAGTTGTAGCATTTACCTCATCTTTTGTATCTTCTGTACTCATGTCGTTACTATCTATATTATCTAATTTAGTAGTATTACGGCTTAATATTTTTTGATTATTATAATTTATAGGTATTTTATTAAACAAACTTATATTGCTTTCTGGTCCAAAAGGAATTATCAACTTTATCACTAATATCATCCAAAACAAGTATGCATATCTTTTATTAATTTTATTTTTTAGTAAGTTTTTTATTATCAATACTATAAATCCTGTAACACTTCCAAATATAGTAGCTCCAACTACATAACCCCAAATTTTTTCCATAATCATCTTCCTTCTTATTTAATTTTTATTCATCTTTTAACATATCTTTTAACTCTTGTATTTCTGATTTTGATAACTTATTGCCTTTTACAAAGCTAAGCACCATTTTATTTATTGATCCACTATAAAGTTTTTCTAAAAATGACTTACTTGCCTCATCTTTGTACTCATCTTCACTAATTGTTGGGCTGTAGATATATGATTTTTTATTGCTTTTATCCACTTGCACAACTTCCTTCGATACTAATCTTGTGATAAGTGTTTGGATTGTTTTTGGCTTCCAATCACTTTTATCTTTTAGTACTTCTATTATTTCAGCACTTGTTGCATTTTTCATTTGCCATAATACTTTCATTACTTCCAATTCTGCTTCTGAAATATTTTGTTTCATTATTTATCTCCTCCCTAAACTTACAAACGTAATCTTTAGTTAAAGTTTACATTTGTAATCCATTAAAGTCAAGAAATTTTTAACAAAAATTTCTTCCAATTAAAAAATAAGTTGCCCCAAAATGATATTAATGTCATTTTGAGACAACTTATTTTTATGATTTAAAATCTATAAGTTTTTCTTTTAATTGATTTTCAATATTTCTAAGTTCAATTTCAGCTTCTCTACGTTTTTGTCGACCTTCTGTTTGTATATTAAGTATTTCATCAAGAGTAGAAATTAATGATTCATTGGTAGCTTTCAGTGTTTCTATATCAACAATTCCTCTTTCAGATTCTTTGGCTGTTTCTATAGATGAAGTTTTTAATATGTCAGCGTTTTTGCTAAGAAGTTCATTTGTCATATCAGTAACTTGTCTTTGAACTTTAGCAGCCTCTGTAGCATGGGCAACTCCAAGAGATAAAACCATTTGATTTTTCCAAAGGGGAATAGTATTTATAAGGGTTGATTGGATTTTTTCAGCCATCAATGAATCATTATTTTGGATTAGGCGAATTTGTGGTGCCATTTGCAGTGAAATCATTTTAGTCAATTCCAAATCATGAAGTTTCTTTTCAAAGCGATTGCAAAGATCAACAAAATCCTTTAATTCTTGGGCATCTTGTGGATTATTAGTTTCTTTTGCCCTTTCTTTAAGTTTTGGTATATCTTCTTTTTCCAATTTTTTAAGTTTCTTTTTGCCAGCTAAAATATACATATAAAGTTCTTTAAAATAAGTTCTATTTATATCATACATCCTATCCAACATAGCAATATCTTTTAAAAGCTGAACTTGATGATGTTCTAGTATATTACACATTTCATCTATATTATTTTCTGCATTTTCATAATTGATTTTCATTTGAGTAACTTTATCTTTTCCTTTTTTGAAAAATCCAAAAACACCTTTTTTCTCTTCCCCGTCCTCAAAATTTTTTAACTGAAAAACAACCCTTGATAATATATCTCCTATTTCTCCCAAGTCCTTAGTTCTCACTTCATTTAAGGCTGCTTGGGAAAAGTCCGAGATTTTCTTTTGAGCACCAACACCATATTGTAATATGGAATTTGAATTGCTTATTTCTATTTTATCTACAAACTGGTCTACCATTTTCTTTTCTTCTTCTGTAAGTTCAATTTCCTCAACTGTTTCTTTCTTTTCTTCTATTATTTTCATATCATCAACTTTATCTTCAAAATTTTGAAAAACTAATTCCGGTTTTATATCTGTATATTTATCTATAAATTCATCACTCATTTTAATGCCTCCCTTATTTTTTATTTTTAAAATCCTCTTCTCCCAGTCCTTCCTGTTTAAACAATGTTTTTAAAACAGAAATATCTGTGGAAATATCTAAACGAATATCCTCAAATAAATCATCCAATAAATTTTCAAAAGCCTTATTGATTAAATCAATACTTTCCTCAATTTCAATTTTAGCTTTTTGAATATTTTCACCTTGCAATGATTGAGCATTTAATTCTTCATAGGAATTAATTAATTTTAAGGTTATTGGTAGATAATGATTTATAAACTTATTAACTTCTTCAACTTTCTTAGGATTTTTTTCAATTTGTTTTAATATTTCTTCTGATACATTTGAAAGTTTATCAAGTTTCATAGATATTTCTTCTCTATAAAGTTCATTTTTTACACTTTTTATTTCTTTAATATAATCTCTACCTACTTTAAGAGTTGACTGAACATCTTTATCAGACAAATTTTTAATTTCTTCTTCTAATCTTTGCTCTTTCTTTTTATCTTCTATTTCTTGTTTTTTTAAATTTAAGTAATCATTATATACTTCATCAGTTATCATAAAATGAGCTTTTTCTTCATCAATATGTCCTTGATAAAACATACCCATATCTATCATTTTTTCTAAATCTTTGACAAGAAAACGTTCTTTTTGTTTTGTAAGTTTAGACAAATCTTTTATAGTTATATAAGTTCTTCTATCCATAATTGTCACATATCTTTTAAAACGGTCTACTCTTCTTTTCAAATTTAAACCTTTGAATAAGACGACTATACTTATGACAAATAGCAATAATAAAAGTACAAATACGGAACTACCAATTATACCTCCAGAAATTATATTTAC
>USRS01000067.1 GCA_900557165.1 uncultured Clostridium sp. | reverse complement strand
ACAAATAATATGTAATATGAGATATTTTAATTTTAAATATATAAGTTTATGTTTTTTGTTAATATTGATTTTATTATTTATACTTTATATCCATTTTATATTTTTATTGGAATTTAATGATAAAAAAGTCACATTAAAATTAAAAATCAAATTACTGTTTAAAATAATAAATATTAATATAGAGCTATATCCTGTGAAAAAAAAGACTAAGAAAGAAAAGAAAAAGAAAGAGCAAAAAGGAAGTTTAAAAAATATAAAACTTCTAGAAGGTGAGTTTTCAAATATTATAAATTTAATGAAGAAAATAAAAATAGAGCAACTGTATTCAAATATATATTTTGGTAATGCTAATCCTTATTTAAATATATATACGACAACAATTGTAAATGGTATATATGGAAATATAGCCAATATATTTGATATTGGAAAATTATATTTAAATATTATTCCTAATTTTACAGAAAATAAAATAAAAGGAAGTGTAAGACTACATATTAAATTTAGAATAATTATGATTTTTAAATCAATTCCCATAATTATAAGAATTATGTTAAGAAAACATAGAACTAAGGAAGGTGACTAATATGACAGCAACTAATTCTATACAAAGTATAATGGAAACTACCCTTGAAACTATAAAAAATTCCATAGATTCCAATACTATAGTTGGAAACCCCATAAAAGCAGAATCATCTGTTATTGTTCCCATATCTAAAGTGACAGTTGGATTTGGTATAGGTGGAGGAGAATACAACAAAAATAATAAAAAAGATATTAAGTATGATGCTAACTTTGCGGGGGGAAGTGGAGGTGCCATAACCATATCACCAGTGGCTTTTGTTGTGGTGGAAAATGGAGAAACACGTTTAATATCTTTAGAAGATAATATAAACTTAGTTGATAATATATTAACAGTAACTCCAAGGATAATAGATAAAGTTCAAAAAATATTAAAACATGATAAAAATAATGACAAAAATAATGATAAAGATGTTAAATTCCAAGAAGATATAGATAAAAAGAAAAAAGAATAAATTGCAAAAATAAGTAGTTAATAAATAGGAAGGTGTTTCTATGAACATACTTGAAGCTGCATCGATTATAAAAGACTCAGCCGAGAAAATAGCACAAGAAAAGGGGATAAGTGAAGAAGAAGCATATTATGAAGCTATTTTAATATATAAAGATGTATATGAGAAAGAAAAAGAATAAGGTAAGTATATGGCTTACCTTATTTCATTGAATAAATATTTATAATATAACTTGTGAAAGTACCTTTCCTATGGAATCATTAATAATAAGAGAAGCTTTTGAGTCGTAACCTGTTGAACTCTTATTAATAAGAACGATACTATCACCATTAAAATAATCAATAAATCCTGCAGCAGGATAAACAACTAGTGAAGTTCCACCAATAATTAATAAATCAGCATTACTTAAAGCATTTATTGTTTTATTTACAACAGAGTTATCTAAAGCTTCTTCGTATAATACAACATCAGGTTTTACTATAGCACCACAATTATCGCAGTGAGGAACTATTTCACCTAAGTTTAACATTTCTTCTAAGTTAAAAAATTTACTACATTTAGTACAATAATTTCTATGTATAGATCCATGAAGTTCAAAAACATTTCTGCTACCAGCCATTTGATGAAGTCCATCAATATTTTGAGTAATTATAGCATTTAGTTTACCCATTTCTTCTAACTTTGATAAAGCAATATGAGCTTTATTTGGTTTGGCATCTTCATAGATTAATTTATCTTTATAAAATTTGAAAAAATCCTCAGGATATCTCATAAAAAAGGTATGAGAAACTAACTGTTCAGGAGAGAAATTTCTATTTAATTTTTCACTAAACAAACCAGTGGCGCTTCTAAAATCTGGAATGTCAGATTCTGTTGATACACCAGCACCACCAAAAAATACAATATTATTATGACTATCTATAAGTTCTTTTAATTTTTCAATATTATTATTCATATATAGATACCTCCTAAAATAATATTTACAATATTATAATACCAAATATTCACAAAAATAAGTGGAATTATGCAAAAAAAGTGAATATTTTACTGCTTACATATGATTTTATAAAAATAATAAGAAACTCCAATGACTTTATCATTGAAGCTTCTTAGTAATTAAGCAAAATATCTTTTATATTTAAAGAAAACATCTAAATTATTTTCTTTTACAATAGTTTTTAAATCTCCATAATTATAAGTGGCAAGAGCATATTCTTTTATTTTGTTGAATATAAATTTTTCATCTTCATTTTCAAAGTTCATAATGGATTTTCCTATTTCCCATGCTGTAGATTCCCTTGTAACTAGATTTTTTTTAAAAGTTACTACACTATCTTCCAATTCTTTGGGTAAATTTTCTTTATGGTAATTTTCCTTAGAAATATCAATATTATAATTAATCATTTTTTCTAAAATATCTGTTAGTATTTTGGAATTTTCCAATCTATTATTGGAGATACTATCATCTAATATATGACCAATTTCATGAGAAATAACACACTTGGCTATGGTTTTTAAATTTTTCTCTGATATATATATATTATAATAATCAAAAGTATTTACATAAAAATAAAAGTTATAGCAAAAAGATAAAAATCCTATTCTTGATACTAATAAAATTTTTAATTTTGGCAGTGCGCATATGGGCATATCTTTTTTTGTGGAATAATATAGATGAACTTTTTTATCTAAGGTAGAATTAAACTCTTTTACCAGGTTTTTAAATAATTTTTTTTCTCCTAAGTTATTATAATATTTTGATATATAATTTATATCAAAGATATTTTCACACGCCAAATTTAACACCACCTTAGTTTAAATTATAATCATAATATATAATATTAAAAAAATATAAATATGAAGCTAATCCCAAAAATAAATTTTTAAATTATATTATGAATTAATAAATTTATTTTTAGATGTGATATAATAATTTATCTGGGAAAGGAAGTGATAATCTCATGGATAATGTTAAAGACTATTTAGAAAAATTAGAAATAAAAAATAGTAGACTGGAAAAACAATTAAAGGAAGTTCAAGTTTCTAAAGTTGTGTATTTTAAAGAAGATAGAATTGTTTATATGTATCTATTATCAAAGGAAATGATATCTCATGAGATACTAGATTTACTAAAAGAAGAATTGCTAGGTAAATTAAAATATTTTAAAAATATTAGAATAAAAATCAAATTTACTGGCTTTGGTAGAAAATCTGAAAAAGATATAGTAAAAACTTATTGGAATAATATTTTATATATATTAAAAAAAATCTGTCCAGCCATTGAAGGATGGAAAAAACAAGTGGAATTTATGTGTTTAGATAACACATTGAAAATCAAAATACCTAAGGAAATTTTTTATGAAAAATTAAAAAAGAATAATATAGAAGACGTTATAAGAAATGTTTTATTAGAAGAGCTTGGGATAGATTATAATGTTCAAGTTGAAAAAGCTGTCAATGAAAAAATAGATAAGAAAAAAATACTTGAAAGAATAGATAAAGAAACAGAAGAATTAATAAGAGAAATGGACTTTGACGTTTTAGAAGAAAATGAAGAAGAAGAAGGCTATGTAATAAAAGATGAATATGATGAACATCTGATATACGGAGAAGATGTAAATAGCTTAGTTTATCAAATCAAAGAATTAAATCAAAATTCAAAAACTGTTGCTGTTGTAGGAGAAGTATTCCATATTGAAAATAAGGAATTAAGAAATGGTAAAATATTATGTATCATGTCTATTACAGATAATAGTAGCTCAATTAACTGTAAACTATTTTTAAATGACTTAAACAAAGATAAAGTATTAAATAAAGTAAAAGAAGGCTCTTATGTAAAAATAAAAGGTGATGTTTTATACGACACTTATCAAAGAGAATTAACTATGACTATAAGTGGAATTAGAGCAGAAGAAAAGCCTGAAAGAAAAGATACTTGTAAAAAAGGTAAAAGAGTTGAACTACATGCCCATACACAAATGTCTTCTATGGATGCTTTATGTCCGACAAAAAAACTTGTAAAACAAGCAGCTGCTTGGGGACATAAAGCAATAGCTATTACAGACCATGGTGTGGTACAAGCCTTTCCTGATGCTATGGATGCAGGAAAAGCAAATAATATAAAAATACTTTATGGCGTGGAAGGTTATTTGGTAGAGGATAATTTACCAGTAATTCAAAATGCCAATGATAAAGATTTATCTCAAAGTTTCGTAGTATTTGACTTGGAAACTACAGGTTTTTCAAATAAAAATGATAAGATAACTGAAATTGGTGCTGTTAAAATTGAAAACTTTAAAATTGTAGATAGATTTAGTCAATTAATTAATCCGCAAAAAGATATTTCTTATAAAGTTCAAGAACTTACGGGAATTACAAATGATTTAATTAAAGATAAGCCTACCATTGAAGAAATATTGCCTAAATTTGTGGAATTTATAGGAGATAGTGTATTAGTAGCTCATAATGCAGCCTTTGATATGGGCTTTATGCAACAAAAATGTAGAGAGCAAAATATTGAATTTAAAAATACTTCAATAGATACATTAACATTAGCTAGAACACTACTTCCTCATATGAAAAGATTTAGATTAAATCTTATAGCTAAAGAGTTAGGAGTACCTCTACTTAATCACCATAGAGCCGTAGACGATGCAGAAGCAACAGCTCATATATTTATAAAATTTATGGAAATGATTATAAAAAAAGGCGCCCAAAAACTAAGTGATGTAAATGAAATTTTAGGTGATGTAGATTATACAAAACTTACAACAAATCATGTTACCTTAATAGCGAAAAGCCAAGAAGGTATAAAAAATCTATATAAAATAGTTTCAGATGCTCATGTAAATCATTTTTATAGAGCACCTAGAATTTTAAAAAGTGTTTTAGAAAAATACAAAGAAGGAATTATAGTAGGTTCTGCTTGTGAAGCTGGAGAAGTATTTAAGGCAGTTAAAGAAAATAAAAGTGAAGAAGAATTAGAAAGAATAATTTCTCTTTATGATTATATTGAAGTTATGCCAATTGACAATAATAGATTTATGATTGAAAAAGGCGAAGTAGAAGATGAAGAAGAATTAAGAGATTTAAATAGAAAATTAATAGAAGTTGCTAAGAAATTTGGTAAAATACCTGTGGCAACGGGAGATGTTCACTTTATAGATAAACATGAAGCTGTATTTAGAAAAGTTTTAAAATATTCACAAGGATTTAAAGTGGATGAAGAGGAAACTTATTTACATTTTAGAACAACAGATGAAATGCTAGAGGAATTTAAATATTTAGGTGAAGACTTAGCTTATGAAGTAGTAGTTACAAATACTAATAAGGTGGCAGATATGGTAGATAATATACTTCCAATACCAAATGAAACTTTCCCACCGAGAATTGAGGGTTCAGATAAAGAACTTAGAGATATGTGTAATGCAAAAGCGGAAAGAATTTATGGATCACCACTTCCTGATGTTGTTAGAAAAAGACTTGATAGAGAGTTAAATTCAATCATAAGCAATGGATATGCCGTAATGTATATTATAGCTCAAAAACTGGTTACTAAATCCCTTGCAGATGGATACTTAGTTGGTTCTAGGGGGTCTGTTGGTTCATCGCTAGCTGCTACTATGAGTGATATAACAGAAGTTAATCCACTACCAGCTCATTATGTTTGTGAAAATTCTGATTGTAAATACTCTTATTTCTATGAAATAGGAGAGTGGGGTTCAGGAGCAGATTTACCAGATAAAGATTGTCCAAAGTGTGGTAGACCACTAAAAAAAGACGGTCATGATATACCTTTTGAAGTTTTCCTTGGGTTTGAAGGAGATAAAGAACCTGATATAGACCTTAACTTCTCTGGAAGTTATCAGCCTGTAATTCACAAATATACAGAAGTATTATTTGGAGAAGGTCATACTTATAAGGCAGGGACAATAGGTACAGTTGCAGAAAAAACAGCCTTTGGTTATGCTAAAAAGTTTGTTGAAGAAAATGACTTAAATTCAACTTCAGCAGAAGTTTTAAGACTTGCCAATGGATGTACAGGAGTAAAAAGGACAACGGGACAACATCCTGGTGGAATAATGGTTATTCCAGATTATAAAGATGTTTATGATATTACACCAATACAATATCCTGCAAATGATCCTAGTTGTGGAGTTATAACAACACACTTTGATTATCATTCCATAAGTGGTAGGATATTAAAACTTGATATACTTGGGCACGACGTTCCGACCATCATCAGAATGATTGAAGATATTACTGGTAAGATTGCCACAGAAATACCACTAGATGATAAAGAAACCATGTCTTTATTTACATCAACAGAGGCTCTAGGCGTAACACCTGAAGAAATAAATTGTCCTATAGGATGTCTTGCCATACCTGAGTTTGGTACAAAATTTGTTAGACAAATGCTTCTTGATACGAAACCAAAGACATTTGCAGAGCTTGTACGTATATCAGGGCTTTCTCATGGGACTGATGTTTGGTTAAATAATGCACAAGATTTAGTTGTGGAAGGAACTGTGGAGTTTAAAGATGTTATATCTACTCGTGATGACATAATGAACTACTTGATATTTAAAGGATTACCACCTAAGATGGCCTTTACAATAATGGAAAGTGTTAGAAAAGGTAAAGGATTAAAACCTGAGTTTATAAAAGAAATGAAAAAATATGATGTGCCTGATTGGTATATTGGTTCATGTCAAAAGATAAAATATATGTTCCCAAAAGCTCATGCAGTGGCTTATGTTATGATGAGTTTTAGACTTGCTTATTATAAAGTTCATTATCCAGAAGCCTTTTATGCAACTTACTTCACTATGAAAGCAGAAGATTTTGATGCAGACTTAATAGTAAAAGGTTTAGATGTTATAAGGAATAAAATGGAAGAGCTCACATCTATGGGTAATGATGCTACAGCAAAGGAAAAAAATATGCTTACTGTTTTAGAAGTTGCGTATGAAATGTATGCTAGGGGAATAGAAATATTACCAGTAGATATTTATGAATCTGATGCTAAAGAATTTAAAGTTGTAGGTGAAAATAAAATATTACCTCCAATGATAGCACTACAAGGTGTGGGAGAAAATGCTGCTATTCACATACAAAAAGAAAGAGAAAATGGAGAGTTTATATCTAAAGAAGATTTGAGAAAAAGAACTAAAATATCAAAAACTGTGATTGAGACTTTAACAAATCATGGTTCTTTAGCTAATATGAGTGATAAAAATCAGCTTTCTTTATTTTAAATAAACTTAATGAATTATAGTGTTAAATAATGAACAAACTAAATATAAGAAGTAGCTTAATTTATAAGGAGACATTCTTATGATTAGTTTTGAGCCCATTGAACTAGTAGGATATGCATCATCATTATTTATAGCCATATCTTTTATGATGACAGATATATTTAAGCTAAGAATAATAAATTTATATAATTTATATAAATTAAAAGGCATGAAGGAATATAAATGAGTAGTAAAAGCTTGTAAACATAACATTTTTATGATATAGTGATATATAAAATAGTATATTTGCAGAAACTAAGAGTGAGACAACTGTGCTCACTCTTTTATTTTAAATACTATATAAATACAACTGAATAGGAGGTAAACAATATGAAAAAGAACATAGCTACTGAAATAGAAGAATTGGTATTACCAATAACTGATGCCAACAATTTAGAACTAGTAGATGTTGAATATGTTAAAGAAGGGGGAGAATTCTTCCTTAGAATTTACATCGACAAAGATGGCGGAGTTTCTTTAAATGAATGTGAATTAGTAACAAGAGCATTAAATCCAATTCTAGATGAAAAAGATCCAATAAAGGATAATTATTATTTAGAAGTATCATCTCCAGGGCTTGATAGACCACTTAAAAAGGAGAAAGATTTTGTTAAATATCAAGGTAGAGATGTGGAAATAAAACTTTATAAACCGATAAACGGTTCAAAAATGCATGAAGGTGAACTTGTTGGTTTAACAGAAGATAAAAATATTAAAGTTATAATAGATAATGAGGAAGTTGAATTTAATAAAAAAGATGTTGCACTTATAAGATTAGCAATTAAATTTTAGTGAAAACATAAATATAGGGAGGATAAAATCATGAATCATGAATTCATAGAAGCACTAGATGAATTAGAAAAAGATAGAGGTATCGATAAAGATGTACTTATAGATACAATAGAGCAAGCACTTTTAACTGCTTACAAGAAAAACTTTGGTTCAGCACAAAACGTTAGAATAGATTTTAACAG
Source organism: uncultured Clostridium sp. (assembly GCA_900557165.1). Taxonomy (GTDB): domain Bacteria; phylum Bacillota; class Clostridia; order Peptostreptococcales; family Peptostreptococcaceae; genus Terrisporobacter. Next base: position 6,273 of record USRS01000067.1, on the reverse strand, counting down.
AGAAAAAGGTGATGTAAGAGTTTTCTCTCAAAGAAGAGTAGTTGATGAGTCAGATTTATATGACAATTTCTTAGAAATAGAACTTGCAGAAGCAAGACAAATAAATCCTAAGTTTGAACTTGGTGATATAATAGAAAACGAAGTGACTCCAAAAGATTTTGGTAGAATAGCTGCACAAACTGCTAAACAAGTAGTTGTTCAAAGAATAAGAGAAGCTGAAAGAGAAATAATATACAATGAATTTATAGAAAAAGAAGGAGAATTAGTAACAGGAGAAGTTGCTAGAGTATCTGACAATAAAAAAGTTGTTTATGTAAGACTTGGAAAAATAGAAGCTTCTATGCCAGAAACTGAACAAATACCAGGAGAAGAATTTAAAGCTGGTGACAAAATAAAGGTTTATATACTAGAAGTGAAGAAAACTAATAAAGGACCACAAATAGTAGTTTCAAGAAGTCATCCAAACTTAGTTAAGAGATTATTCGAATCTGAAGTACCAGAAATATTCCAAGGTATAGTACAAATAAAATCTGTATCTAGAGAAGCTGGTTCAAGAACTAAAATGGCTGTTCATTCAATAGATGAAAAAATAGATCCAATTGGAGCTTGTGTAGGACCAAAAGGAACTAGAGTTAAATATGTAGTTGATGAATTAGGTGGAGAAAAAATAGATATAATAAACTACAGCGAAAATCCAGCTGAATTTGTATCTGCATCACTTAGTCCATCAAAAGTAGTTAAAGTTGAAGTAAATGAAGAAGAAAAATCAGCACTAGTTGTAGTTCCTGATTATCAATTATCTTTAGCTATAGGAAAGTCAGGACAAAATGCAAGACTTGCTGCAAAACTTACGAACTGGAAGATAGACATCAAAAGCGAATCTCAACTAAATGACGAAGAATAGGGAGGGATTGCTTTGAAGAAAATAAAAAAAGTACCTCAAAGAAAATGCATAGCATGTCAAGATAGAGATAACAAAAAAGAACTTATTAGAATAGTAAAAAATAAAGAAGGCGAAATATTTATAGACTTAACAGGCAAAGCAAATGGAAGAGGAGCTTACATATGCAAAGACTGTGAATGTTTAAAAAAAGCCATAAAAAGCAAAGCTTTAAATAGAGCTTTCAAAATGGAAGTGCCAGATGAAGTATATGAGAAATTATTATTGGAGATGGAATCTTATGAAAAATAATATGGAAAAATTACACTCATTATTAGGCCTTGCAATGAGAGCAGGAAAATTAGTATCTGGTGAAGATGGTACAATGCTAGATTTAAAAAAGAATAAATTAAATTTAGTTATTGTAGCAACAGATGCATCAAATAATACGAAAAAATTATTTAAAGATAAATCATCTTTTAGAAAAGTTAATTATATTGAATTATCAACTAAAGATGGTTTAGGAATGTCTATTGGAAAAGATTCCAGAGCAGTTATAGGAATAAAGGATATAGGATTCGCAAATAAAATCGTAGAGTTAATAGATTAACAAATAATAATAGGGGGTGATCTTGTGAAAAAGACAAGAGTTTACCAAATCGCAGAAGAAGTAGGAATGTCAAATAAAGACATCTTAGCAAAAATAAAAGAATTAGGAATAGAAGTAGAAAACGAAAAATCAGAATTAGAAGAAGATGACGTTGAATTAATATTAGATTTAATAAAAGAAGAAGATTCAGGTGATTCTAATACTATAACAGTTGAAGGTGCATTAACAGTTCAACAATTAGCTGAATCTTTAGGAAAGCCAGCTACAGAAGTTATAATGAAGCTTATGAAAATGGGAACGATGGCTTCACTAAATCAAGAAGTTAGTTTCGAAGTAGCTTCTCAAGTTGCTAGTGAATATGGATTCACATTAGAAGTAGGTGGGCAAGAAGAAAATTCTGAAGAAGAAATAGAAGCATTAATGGAAATAGAAGAAGATAGAGAAGAAGATTTAAAACCAAGACCACCAGTTGTAACAGTAATGGGACACGTTGACCATGGTAAAACTTCTTTATTAGATGCTATAAGAAGTACACATGTTACTAATAGCGAAGCAGGTGGAATCACTCAACATATAGGTGCTTCAGAAGTATCTATAAATGGACAAAAAATAGTATTCTTAGATACTCCAGGACATGAGGCTTTCACAGCAATGAGAGCTAGAGGAGCTCAAGTTACAGATATAGCAATCCTTGTTGTTGCAGCAGATGATGGTATAATGCCTCAAACTATAGAAGCTATAAACCATGCTAAAGCAGCAGGAGTACCTTTAATAGTAGCTATAAATAAAATAGATAAACCATCAGCAAACCCAGACAAAGTTAAACAAGAATTATCTGAACAAGGTTTACTTGTTGAAGACTGGGGTGGAGATGTTATAGCAGTTCCAGTTTCAGCTAGACAAAAAACAGGAATAGATACATTACTTGAAATGATACTTTTAGTTGCTGAGATGGAAGAATTAAAAGCAAATCCAGATAAAAGAGCATTAGGTACTGTTGTAGAAGCTGAACTTGATAAAGGTAGAGGTCCAGTTGCTACAGTACTTGTACAAGGTGGTACGCTAAAAGTTGGAGATCCAATAGTTTGTGGTCTTGCTTCAGGTAAAGTAAGAGCAATGATTAACTCAAAAGGTAAAAGAGTTAAAACTGCTGGACCATCAACTGCGGTAGAAATATTAGGACTTTCTGAAGTTCCACAAGGTGGAGATCAGTTTGTTGCTGTTCCTTCAGATAAAGTTGCTAGAAATATAGCAGAAAAAAGACAACAAATAGCTAGAGAAGAAATGTTAAAAGCTAATCAAAGAATGTCTCTTGACCAATTCTTCGATCAAATGAATGAAGGTCAAGTTAAAGATCTTAACGTAATAATAAAAGCAGATGTTCAAGGTTCTGTTCAAGCTGTTAAACAATCATTTGAAAAATTATCTAACGATGAAGTTGGAGTTAGAGTAATACATGGTGGTGTTGGAGCTATAAATGAATCAGACGTTACTCTTGCAGCTGCATCAAATGCAATAATAATAGGATTCAATGTTAGACCAGTGCCTAGTGCAGAATCTCTTGCAGAAAAAGAAAGTGTAGACGTTAGAAGTTACACTATAATATACAAAGCTATAGAAGATATACAAGCTGCTATGAGCGGTATGTTAGACCCAGAATACAGAGATGAAGATACTGGTAAAGCTGAAATAAGAGAAGTTTATAAAATATCTGGTGTTGGTACAGTTTCTGGATGCTACGTAACAAGTGGTAAAATATACAGAAATGGTAAAGTTAGAATAGTAAGAGATGGTATAATCATCCATGAAGGTGAAATACAAGCTCTTAAGAGATTCAAAGACGATGTAAAAGAAGTTAACAACGGATACGAATGTGGTATGAGTTTCGTAAACTACAATGATATAAAAGTTGGAGATATAGTAGAAGCTTATATAACAAAAGAAATAGAAAGAAAATTATAATTAACTATAAGTAAAGAAGGTTGATATTATGGCATCATATAATAGGACACGTAGAATAGGCGAAGAAATTAGAAAAATCGTAAGTACAATGCTTATTAATGGAATAAAAGACCCTAGAATAAATTCTATGGTTAGTGTTACAGATGTGGAAGTTACTAGTGACTTAAGCTATGCCTATATATACGTAAGTATTTTAGGTGGAGATGAAGAATCTACTTTACAAGGTTTAAGAAACGCAGAAAGCTACATCAGAAGAGAAATCGGTAAAAGTATAAAAATAAGACATATCCCACAAATCATATTTAAAGTAGACGATTCTTTATTAAAAGGTATGTATATGGACAGCCTTATAAAGAAAGTTTCACAAAAAGATCAAGAAAGACCTCAAGCAGAGGATAATGATAATGAATAGTATAGATACTATTTTAAAATATATACATGAAAGTAACGACTTTGTCGTTACTTCTCATGTTAATCCAGATGGAGACAATATTGGTTCAACTCTTTCAATTTATTATTTCTTAAAAAAAATGAATAAAAACGTTTATTATGTTATGAATGATGAAATGCCTATAAATATGCAATTCCTTGTAAAAGATATAAATATAATAAACTCTCAAAAATTTAAAGAGCTGAATATAAAAAATTATAATCTGGTTGCTTTAGATTGTGGGGATAAAAATAGAATATGTGTAGATGATGATATTAGAGATAATTGTATAAAATTAATAAATATAGATCATCATGGTAGTAATGATTTTTATGGAGATTTAAATTATGTATTAGCAGAAGAATCTTCAACTTGTGAATTAGTATATAATTTACTAATGAGAAATGAAGAAATAAACGAGTTTAATACTATAGATGAAAATATAGCTACAGCTCTTTATACAGGCCTTATGACAGACACAGGTAAACTTACATACTCAAATACCCATGCAAGTAGTTTTGATATGGCTAAAAACCTATTACTTTTAGGAGCTGATACTCAAAGAGTAATTCAAAATGTTTTTGGAAGTAATCCATTTAATTTTTATAAATTACTAGGAGCTGCATTAAATACTTTAGAAATAATTGATACAAAAGTAGCAGTAATGATGGTTACACAAGATATGCTTGAAAAATATAATATAGATTTTAAGGATATTGATGGAATTGTACCTTATGCTAGAGATATTGAAAATGTGGAAATTGGAATTTTACTTAAGGAAAAAGGTAATAATGAAATTAAAGTTAGTTTAAGATCAAAATCATATGCTAATGTAAGTAAAATTGCTAAAGTGTTTAGTGGTGGAGGTCATATGAGAGCATCAGGATGCACCATAAATGACAATATAGAAAATGCAAAGATAAAAATAATAAAAGAAGCATTAAAAGAAATTTAAGGATGATTTTTAATGAATAAGATAGTAAATATATTAAAACCTACAGGAATGACATCTCATGATGTGGTAAGTAGGGTAAGAAGAATTTTAAACATGAAAAAAGTAGGCCATACAGGAACGCTAGATCCTGATGCAGCTGGAGTTTTACCAATATGTTTAAATAAAGCAACTAAAGTAAGTGAACTTATTTTAAATAAAGAAAAAACATATATATGTGAATTAACACTTGGTGCATCTACAGACACTTATGATTCTTCTGGTGTTATAACTTTTGAAGGAGACGCATCAAATATAACAAAAGAAGATATATACAAAGCTTTTGAAACACAAAGAGGAGAAATAAATCAATATCCTCCTATTTACTCTGCACTAAAAGTAAATGGACAGAAAATGTGTGATTTAGCGAGAAAAGGAAAAGCAGATACTGTAGAAATTAAACCTAGAAAAGTTAACATAGAAAAAATAGAAATTTTAAATATAAATGACAATAAAATATTATTTTTAGTGAAATGTTCTAAAGGGACTTATGTTAGAAGTATATGTCACGACATAGGTGAATATTTAAAATGTGGAGGACATATGTCTTTCTTACTTAGAACAGCTTCAGGTAAATTTGATTTAGAAAATTCAATCAGTCTAGAAGAATTGGAACAATACTACAATGATAATACATTAGAAAATTATTTATATGATATTGATTATGTCTTAGATAATTTCAAGAAAGTTGAATTAAAAGAATCTGCTCTTAATTATTATAAAAATGGAGGAATAATAGATTCAAGAAGATTTATAAATAAGAATATATCTAAAGATGATGAATATGTAAGAGTGTATTGTAATGGTGAATTTATTGGAAGTGGAAAAATATTAAAAAATAATGATGCTATAAGCCTAAAAAGTGATAAAATTTTTATAGGATAATTATTGAATCAGTGGGGAAAAGACATGATTATTATAAATTCTTTAAAAGAAATAAAAAATATTGATAAAAGTGTTGTCACTATAGGAAAATTTGACGGAATCCACAAAGGTCATACAGTTTTAATTGAAAAAGCTGTTGATTTAGCAAAAAAGGAAAATTTAAAAAGTATAGTGTTTACATTTAAAAATAATCCAATTAGTTATTTTTCAAATATCCTAACGAGAGAAATTATCACAGAAGATGAAAAAATGGATAAATTAAAATCTTTAGGTGTGGATGTGGTTATAGACATACCTTTTAACAAAGAAATGGCAAATATATCTGCAGAAAATTTTGTTAAAGAAATTTTAGTTGATAAGTTAGGTGTTAAAAAATTAATTATTGGTCATGATTTTGCTTTTGCAAAAAATAGAGAAGGAACTCCAGCAGTATTAGAAATACTGGGTAAAAAATATGGATTTACTGTAGATATAATAGGAGCTGTAACTATTAATAACATAAGAGTTAGTAGCAC
>USRS01000066.1 GCA_900557165.1 uncultured Clostridium sp. | reverse complement strand
CCATTAATATTTTTTCTGCATTAGTTTCTGCATCCCATCCATCAAGTTCAGCGAACTCTCCTTCAAGTTCTGCAGCTTTTATACCATCTTCTTCAGAGAAATCTTCTTTCATGTATAGGGCATCTTTTTCTTTCATTATTTGGTATAATCTTTCATGTCCCATTATAACAACATCTAAAACAGTTTCTTCATCATATTTGAAGTGGTCCTGTCTTAAAACAGACATTCTTTCTTTTTCTGTTATACTAACAGATCCTGTATTTGGCTCTATATCTCCAGCTAATATTTTTAGGAAAGTAGTTTTTCCTGCACCATTAGCTCCTATTATTCCGTAGCAGTTCCCTTTAGTAAATTTTAAGTTAACGTCTTTATATAATTCTTTATCACCGAATCTAAGTCCAACATTAGTAACTTGTAACATTTATATCAATCCTTTCAATTATTGTCGTATTAAAAACATAACATTCTAATCTTATAATAAATTATCATTTTAGTCAATAACCGAGCCATAAAAAAAGCAACCAGTTTTTCCACTGTTTGCTTTTTTTCATTTATCTAGTAATTAAACTAATTTTTAATTTTTTATCGTTGTCTTCTACTGAGTTAAATGAGAATAATATATCATATGTATCTCCTATCATTTCTGATACTTTCATATTTATATCATTTATAAACATTAACTCATTTTCTATTAATTCTTTTTCTAATTCATAGAATAATATGGCTTTTTTCTTAGTAGCTTCCCCTTCTGTAGCATAAGTTTCTTCTACTAAAGCTTTAACTATACTATCTATATCTGTATCATGAGCAAATTCTTCATATGAATAAGATATAGCACTTTCTTTATTGAATATATCTCTTAAATCAGTTAAATCTATTGCAAGAAATACATTTTCATCAATAGACTCCACAACTATATTTAATAAATCTTGAATTTTTTCAAAATTGTATTTGTTTATTTTGATTTCTTGGTCTACTCCCATTTCATCTTTATTTTCTTTTAAAGAAGAACCTAATCCTATGCAAAGAACTCTTCTCTCCACTGCCATAAATGAAATTGCCTTAACTATATCTCTAACTTTCTTGTCTTCACTATTGTAAGTTAAAACTAATACTTCTATTCCATCAAGTAAAGCTCTTACATAGTCTTTATCCACATCTTGTTTTAAATTTATTTCTTCAAATGAAAAGTTTTTTTCTAATTTATTTTTAAAGGCATTTAAAGTTTCTATTCCTTCTTGTCCTATTCCTATAAATTTTGAGTATTTTTCCTCCATAATTACCTCCTTGCAATATTATTTCATATTAAAATTTTTTATTCTGTTACCATATTTATTATTAACCATTTTGAAAACTGGTAAACCTACTATAGTTATTACTACAAATTCTCCAAAACCTACTTGAAGTGCAGAAAGTGCAAATGGTAACCCAAAGAATTTATATAATTCCCATCCTATTATTAAAGCATTTACTATTGTTGGCCAAAGAGATGCTATAAATAATGATAGTTTTTCATTTTTTATAAGTTTTGGTGTATAGTAAACTAAAATACAACTTATTAAAGTTGCCAACGTACCAAATATCATATCAGCAAGACCTAATCCACCTGCAATATTTGCTATAAAGCATCCCATTGTTAGACCTATTATGTATTCTTTCCCAAATAAAGGTAAGAACATAAGCATTTCAGATATTCTAAATTGAACTGGACCATAACTTATAACTCCAAAAACCATAGTTATAACTGCATAAGATGCTGCCACCAATCCTACTACAGCCAATTTTTTACTTTTATTTGTCATTATTTCCTCCTTCGCATAAATTAAATTCTTTTCATATTATGCAACATCAACGATTATATTATAAATTAACAAATATCTCAATATTATAATTAATAAGATTTTATATTTATTTTCAATTTTAAATCATATACTTATAAAGATAATTTTTATTAATTGTTTTAGAGGTGATAATATGAATAATAAAAAAATATCTCTTTTTAAAAATTTAGAAGCTCTTACAAGTATTTTGCTTATATTTTCAACCTTATTAGCTTTAATTATTAACAATTCATCCTATGAAATTTTTTATGATAATTTCTTTTTTAATACATATATAGTAGAAGATTTTAATGTTCATAGTTTTGTTAATGATTTTCTCATGTCTATATTTTTTTTACTAGCTGGATTGGAAATAAAAGAGGAAGTTTTGTATGGCAGTTTGTCTTCTTTTAAAAAAGCTTCTTTTCCCATAATAGCATCTCTTGGTGGTGTTATTATGCCTGCTATAATTTATACATATTTTAATTTAGATAGTAAATATATGATTGGAGTTTGCATTCCCATCTCCACAGATATTGCTTTTTCTTTAGGAATATATTTTCTATTTAGCAAGTACTTACAACCTTCACTTAAGATGTTTTTATTGTCTTTGGCTGTAGTTGACGATTTGATTTCCATGATTTTAATTGGTACTGTTTATTCTAGCAGTTTAAATTTATTTTATTTATCTTTAGCTTTACTTATTTTAACTTTTTTGTATATCAGTAATAAATTTTATAAAATTGAAAGTATAACTTTTTATTTGATGATGGGACTTTTACTTTGGTATTTTGTTCATTTAAGTGGTATTCATTCTACCTTAAGTGGAATACTACTAGCCTTTGTAATTCCTACTAAACCTTACAAAAAAAGATTTTCTCCTTCTTATTATATACAAAGAAACTTTCGTTCAATAAATAATTTAATTATCATGCCCTTGTTTGCTTTTGCCAATACAGGAATAAACATTAGTAGCAATTTAAATTTGACTAATTTCCCATCTGTATTTCTAGGTATATACTTAGGTCTACTGGTAGGTAAGCCTTTAGGTATAATGATTTTTACATTTTTAAGTAATCTTTTAAAAATCACAAAAAAGCCCTCTGATTTAAACTGGACTTCTATTTTTTTATCGTCAATTGTATGTAGCATTGGTTTTACCATGTCCATATTTATATCAGAAATTGCCTTTGCAAATAGTGAAGAATTAATGGCAGTCGCAAGAATTTGTATTTTACTAACTAGTTTTACATCTATGATTATTTCTTCTTTGTTTATAAAAACTTTTAAAGAATTACATATTATATAAAAAAAGTTACCTCACACATAAGGTAACTTTTTTTATTATTTTTCTATTATTACTTCTTCTTCATTTGGTTTTAGTAATGTCTCTATTTTATTTAACTTAGCTACACCATATCCTATAGCCCATGTTGCTATTGCATAAAATACAGGTGCTATTGATGCATTAACACAGTATGCTATTACATCTGATAATTGATCTGATATAGAAATAGTTCCTGCATCTACAAGACTTACTATGTAATCGTAAGATAAGTACATTGTAAATATGGCATATATAGCTATTAGTCCAGCAACTACATAAAGTACTATTGGTAATATAGATTTTTGGTTGAATTTTTTAGTATTTTTCATACCTTTTTCCATTTATAAATCTCCTTTAATATTATATTTTTTTATTATGTGAAAATAATACCATTTCCATATGAATTATATATGAATTATATATGTATTTTCCACATTTATTTGGAAAATTATTCTTAAATCAAAAAGGCACCTATATTTAATTAGGCGCCTTTTACTTCTTATATATCTAATTTACTTATATTTTCTTTCATTATTTTTATAGAATTATCAAATTTTTCTTTTTCTCCTTTATCTAGTGGAAGTTCTATAACTTCTGATACACCTTCTTCATTGACTATACTTGGTACAGCTATAAATACATCATCATGACCATATTTATTATCTAAGTAAGATGAAACTGTTAATATACTATTTTCATTGTCAAGTATTGCTTTGGTAATTCTAGTAAGAGCCATACCTATTCCATAGTAAGTTGACTTTTTACAATCAATTATTTTATACGCTATATTTCTCACTTCATCTTCTATAAATTCTAAATCTTCAAATTTAATTTTTGCATCTTTTTTTGATGCCACTTGATAAATTGGTTGAACACCCATTAAAGCATAACTCCATGCCACAAATTGAGAATCACCATGTTCTCCCATTACATAAGCATGTATTGATTTTGGAGTAACTCCCAGTCTTTCACCTAATCCAAATCTCAGTCTTGCTGTATCTAGAGTTGTTCCTGAACCCATTATTTTATTTCTATCATATCCTGATGCTTTCCAAACTACATAAGTCATTATATCAACTGGATTTGATGCTACTATTATTATACCATTAAAGTTAGTTTTTTTGATTTCACCAACTATTGATTTCATTATTTTTGTATTTTTGTGTAATAAGTCAAGTCTAGTTTCTCCTGGAAGCTGTATAGCACCAGCTGTTATACAAATTATATTTGCATCATTGCAGTCACTATAATCTCCTGAGTAAATTTTCATTTTTCTAGGAGCATAGCTAAGCCCATGATTTAAATCTAGTGCTTCTCCCACTGTTTTATTTTTATCTATATCAATTAAAACTAATTCTTCACAAGTTCCTTGGTTAACCATTGAGTAAGCATAACTCATTCCTACCATACCTGCTCCAATTATAACAACTTTATTCTTTTTCATACGTCCTCCTTTTTATATGTTATTTTTTTATCAATCTTATTTTATATTTTATTATTATATTATATATATATTTTTTTGTGAATATTAATTTCATTTTATTATATATTATTTATTTTTTATATGTATTCAATTCACTTAATAAAAAAAGAACACATAATGTGTTCTTTTTTATTAATAAGCTAATATTTCGCAACCATCTTCAGTTACAAGTATCATATTTTCCCATTGTGCAGAAAGCTTTCCATCATCAGTATAAGATGTCCATTCATTATCTGCATCTATATATAAGTCATGATGACCTTCATTTATCATCGGCTCTATTGTAAATATCATACCAGGCACCATAAGCATTCCTTCATTTTTGCTTCCAAAGTGGAATACAAATGGATCTTCGTGGAATTCTAAACCTATACCATGACCACCAAATTCTCTAACTACAGAATATCCATTAGCTTTTGCATGTTGTTCTATTGTATATCCAACATTACCAAGTCTAGTCCATGGTTTAACAGCTTCTATACCTTTTATCATACACTCTTTAGTTACTTCAACTAATTTTTTAGCATTATCAGGAACTTCACCTATCATGTACATTCTAGATGCATCTGAGTAGTAACCATCTAATATTGTAGAAACATCAACATTTATTATATCTCCATCTTTTAACACAGTTTCATCTGGTATACCATGGCATATTTGATCATTTATTGATGTACAACAACTTTTAGGGAACCCACTATATCCAAGAGGTGCTGGAATAGCTCCTTGAGATATTGTATAATCATGAACTATTTTATCTATATCATTAGTTGTCATACCTGCTTTTATTTGTTGACCTACTAAATCAAGTATCTCGTTATTTATTTTTGCACTTGCTTTTATTTTTTCTATTTGTTCAGGAGTTTTTATTAAACTATGATGAGGAACTTCAAATCCTTTAGCTTTAAATTCTTTTATTTTTTCATCAAATCCCATATGGCATGATTTATATTTTTTTCCACTTCCACACCAACATTTATCATTTCTTCCTATATTCATTTATATTCTCACTTCCTTAAAAAATCTCTATAATATTCTTGTTTTTTCTATAGGTTTTCTTAAAATATAATTTTCTTTTAATTCAAGACCTACTTTCATTTTTACTATTTGTCTAGCATGAGGAGCTGATTCTATAGGATTACCTTCTTCATCATACATCTCTTCTATTGTTGTAAACATAGTTTCTTTGTATGGTCCTATAACTTCTATTTTATCTCCTATACTCATTTTATTTCTTTGTTCAACTATATATAATCCACTTTCACTGTCATATCCTCTAACAAGTCCTATGAAATCGTAGTTTCTTATATATGATGCTGATTTATAGTTATTTGAATTTTCATCTGGTCTATTTAAGAAAAATCCTGTTGAGTAATCTCTATGACTACCTTTTTTAAGTTCTTCTAACCACATTGGATTGAACTTCCAGTTTTCTGGATCTTTGTAGTATTCATCTAGTGCCATTCTATATGCTCTTACTGTAGTTGCTACATAATATGCAGTTTTCATTCTTCCTTCAATTTTTAAAGAAGTTATACCTGCATCAAATATTTGTGGAATATATTCTATCATGCATAAATCTTTAGTATTGAAGAAGAAGTCTGGATCAATATTGTCTACAACTTGTGTATACTCACCACTATTTTCTTCCATTAATGTATATTTCCATCTACAAGATTGAGCACATGAACCTTTATTGGCATCTCTACCAGTTGTATAGTTACTTATTGTACATTTTCCTGAATATGACATACACATTGCTCCATGAACGAAGGCTTCTATATCCATATCTTCTGGAATATGTTCTCTTATTTCTTTTGTTTCTTCTAAAGATAATTCTCTAGCTGTAACAATTCTTTGTGCACCTTTATTATACCAGAAATTTGCAGCGTTGTAATTAGTTGTACTAGCTTGCGTACTTATATGAACTTCCATATTTGGAATAGTTTCTTTTACTACTTTAAATACACCTGGGTCAGATACTATAACAGCATCCACTCCTATTTCTTCTAGTTCTAATAAATAATCCCTTAAAATTTCTAAATCTTCACTTCTTGGAATTATATTACAAGTAACAAAAACTCTTTTTCCTCTTTCGTGGGCAAAATTTACCCCTTCTATCATATTTTCTTTTGTGAAGTTTTTGGCAGCCGATCTCATACCAAATATTTCTCCACCTATATAAACTGCATCTGCACCATATTCAAATGCTATTTTTAATTTTTCTAAATCACCAGCGGGGGCTAATAATTCTACTTCTCTCATTTTATCTCCTTTGTCCAAATATATATTTTAAGTATATATTTTATATTTTAATTATTTAATTAAGATATTATAAATATGTTCTATTTGAATTTTTTCATACTTATTATACCACAATATTTTTCATATACATAAAAATTACCCTATAAATATATATTTAAGCATAATAAATCTATTATAAATAAAAAAAGACATGCTTATTAGTATTAATTCTTACTAAGTGCATATCTTTTAATTATTTTATTAACTTTCAGTAGAAAACTCAGTCATTTTTACATTATGATTAATTTTATCTTTTTTCTCAAGAGGAAGAACTTCTTTTTTGTAAACATATTTAAAACCAATTACACTCAAACATACAGATGCTATTTCTGCTATAGGGTATGCCCACCATACCATATTTAAATTGCCACTCTTTGATAATAAATAAGCTACAGGAAGTAAAACTATTAATTGTCTAACTAAAGATACAATCATACTCATAACTCCATTGCCTAGTGCTTGGAACATGGAGCTTACTACTATACAATATCCTGCAAATAAGAAACTTATACTTATAGTTCTAAGGGCTGGAACGCCTATACTTATCATTTTATCAGATGCATTAAATAAACTAAGTAACTCTTTTGGAAAAACTTGAAATATTACTAAACCAATAAGCATTATACTTATTCCATACATTATACTTATTTTAACAGTTTTCATTAATCTATCTTTATTTCTCGCACCATAATTGTAAGCAATTATAGGCACCATTCCATTATTTATACCAAACACAGGCATAAATATAAAGCTTTGAAGTTTAAAATAAACGCCAAAAACTGCTGTTGCTGTTGATGAAAAAACTAATAATATTTTATTAAGTCCAAAAGTCATAACTGATCCAATAGATGCCATTATAATTGAAGGAATACCTACTGCATAAATTTCTTTTATTGTTCTTAAACTTGGTCTAAAGTTTTTAACTTCAACTTTTATTTCTTTATTTTTAGTTGTGTTTAAATAAATAGCCAAACCCATACCACAAATTTGACCTATAACTGTTGCTATGGCAGCTCCTGATATACCTAGCTTTGGAAATCCAAATAGACCGAAAATTAATATGGGATCTAATACTATATTTACAATGGCACCAGTTAATTGAGTTGTCATTGAAAAAATTGTTTTTCCAGTTGATTGCATTAACTTTTCAAAGACAATTTGACCGTACATTCCAAAAGAGCAAGTTGTAACTATTATCAAATAAGAATAGCCACCATCAACTATATCTTTTATATCAGTTTGCCATTGAAAAAATCTTCTACTAAATATAATCCCCAAAATTAAAAATGCAATATAACTTAATACGGCTAAAAAAACACCATTATTGGCAACCCTATTTGCTTGTTCAAATTTCTTTTCCCCTAAAGATCTTGAAAGTAGAGCATTTATACCAACACCAGTACCTACTCCAACAGCTATCATAAAGTTTTGCACTGGAAAGGCAAGCGATACAGCAGTAAGGGCATTTTCACTAATTTGTGATACAAATATACTGTCTACCACATTATATAGTGCTTGCACCAACATGGATATCATCATTGGAAGTGACATACTTATAAGTAATTTATTTATGGGCATAGTACCCATTTTATTTTCTTTTATTACACTTTCCTCTGACATAAAATTCCCCCTTTTAGTTGTTATTATAACTATCAATAATGGGCATTATTAAATATCTAATAATACCCATTAATTAAAGTGTATGACTACTTATTTTGATTGTCAATCTATAATAAGTGTTTATAATTTTATTGTTTGATTATTATTCTAAAAAATTCGTACCGACAATATTTGCTCCCATATCAAATATTTTTTTAACTTCTTTATTATCACTAGTAAATACATAAGATATAAGGTTGCTTTCTTTCATTTTTTTTTGCAACTTCTTTTTAACAAAATCATTAAAGCTTGTTGCACTATATCTCCCCTGAATTTTATAGTTCATAAACTCTTTATATGTGGGTATTGAATTTTGCTCATCATAGCTAATCCCCATTCTTTCAATATAATCTACTTCTTCCCACCCATGAGTTAATACAAGTTTATCATCACTCGTAAATCTAACATCAACTTCAAATAATCTAAAACCTTTTTTATAGCTATTTTCTAAGGCTTCTATTGTATTTAAATATTGATAAGTATCTAATCCTCCAAGAGCATGTCTTATATAATTACTTTGCTTAACTGTATTTTTATATAGCATTAAATTATATACATCACTCTTAAAAAAAAATGCTCCTGCAATCATAATTACTGCCATATTTAAAATAAGTATAATAACTAATTTTCTTTTGATCATTCTTTATCCCCTTACCAATTTTGCATTTATTTCCATTTTTTAATTATAACTCACTTTTAATTTTTTTCAATAATTAATAATTACATTAAATATATTAAAAAATCCTAGGGTTTTTATAATCCTAGGATTTACATTTTTTATACATTTTTTATACATTTTTTATAAATAAATTAATTTAAGTACAAATAATAGTGCCAGTACTACCATTACAGCTGATATACGTTTTCGCTCTTCTTTAGGTGCTATTAAATTATATAATAAGTTAATTACTACATATGATAAAACCCCAAGAGTTAATCCATCTCCTATAGAGTAAGTAAATGCCATAGCTGCAATAGTTATAAATGCTGGTACACCTTCTGTAATATCATAAAAATCAATATCTTTAACTGCACTAAGCATTAAATATCCCACATAAATTAATGCTGGTGAAGTGGCACATGAAGGTATTGCTACAAATATTGGAGATAAAAACATAGCTATTACAAATAATACTCCTACTGTTATTGCTGTATAGCCTGTTCTACCACCTTCTAGTACACCTGTTGAGCTTTCAACATAAGTAGTTACAGTTGATACTCCAAGTCCTGCACCTATTGTAGTTGCACAGGCATCTGCAAGAAGTGCTCTACCCACATTAGGAACTTTTCCATCTTCATCTATCATATCAGCTTTAGATGCCACACCTACTATTGTTCCCACAGTATCAAAAAAGTCTACAAATAAAAATGTGCAAAGTACTAATATAAAATTAGTTAAATTAGCTGGATTTGTAGCATAACTAAAATCTAATTTTCCTGCAATTGGTGCAATACTTTCAAATTTAAATACTCCACTTGGTAAATATATACCTAAATTGGCAGCAGCTTTTGAATTAAATAAAGCATAGCCCCAAGCAATTAATGAACAAATAACTATTCCTATTAATATGGATCCTTTTACATTTTTCTTTGATAAAACAGCTATTATAACTATGCCCACACAACTTATAATAACTGATGGTGTAAATGCTCCTAGTGATATTAATGTTGATTCATTGGCTACAACTAAACCAGAATTTATACAACCTATAATTGCTATAAATAAACCAATCCCTCCTGATACTGCCAGTTTCATATTTACTGGTATGGAGTTTACAACAGCTTCACGAACTTTGCATAATGATAAAATTATAAATATAATACCTTCAGCAAAAACTGCTGTAAGAGCAACCTCCCAACTTACTTCCATTCCAAGTACTACAGTATAAGTAAAATAAGCATTAAGCCCCATACCTGAAGCCAGTGCAAAAGGAAGGTTTGCAATAATCCCCATAATAAAACATCCAACAGCAGCTGCTAAACAAGTTCCTGTGACTAAAGCTCCAGCCGGCATTCCTGATTGTGATAAAATATTTGGATTAACTGCTATGATATACGCCATGGTTAAGAATGTTGTAAGACCTGCCATTATTTCTTTTTTAATATTTACTCCCTTATTATCGAGAATTGGAAATAATTTTGTCAAAGTACTAGATTCCTGATTTGCAACTTGCATAAATCAAAACACCCCCATAATTTTTTACATAAATATAATTTGATGATATAAATATCATTATGTTCCAAAAGCAAACAGTATTGTACTAAATATTTCCCTTTTATGACTATAATTTTAGATTATCACCCAATTAATGTCAACTTTTACGAATAAATTTTATTAATAACAAAAAAATCATTCGCAACATATAAAATTTATATGCTTTGAAACCCAAAAAAATAGCTTATTTATTACTAAATAAGCTATCAATATTACTTAAATTAATTTTTATGTCTTACCCTTAAAGGTATATTCATACTTTCTGCCAATTCTTTTGACTCTTGTATTTCTTTTTCATTTATTTCATCTACTACAGAAAAATTAACTTCTTTTATATATTTTTTACAATCCGTTGCAAAATCTAATAAAGCTTCATATGATTTTTCTCCAAATTTAGGTTTTGTAACTTCATTGTATTTTACTTTGTTTGGTGCATTTAAACTAATTGATACAGCATCTATATTGTCTTTTAACATTTGTGCTGTTTTTTTATTATGAATTAAATCAGAAAGACCATTTGTATTTACTCTTATTTTTATATTAGAAATACTTCTAATATATTTAGCAACTTCAACAACTTCATTTATTCTAACAAGTGGTTCTCCATATCCACAAAATACAATTTCTTCGTATTTATTTAAATCAAAGTTTTTAAACTCTTTTTTAACTTCTTCAACTGTTGGTTCATGGTCTAACCATAAACTATCACTATTTCCCACATGATCTGTTTCTTTTCTTATACAAAATACACAAGCACATGGGCATTTATTTGTTAAATTAATATAAAGGCTATCCTCATAATCATATAATATTGTCATTTCTTCCTCCATCTATCATATTATTTTATGATTTCTTTTATTTTTATTTTATCAAATACTAGTCCTAAAACTATAAATACTATAAAACTTCCTATAGGTTGTATAAGTCCTACAAGTGATAGAGCAAATGCAGCTACAAAACTTCCATACATAATTCCTTCTGCTACCATGTATAAAACTGTTCCAACTATTCCTGCTATAATTGCAGCAAATACATTTCTCACATTTATTATTTTATCACTTTTATTAGTAAAAAACAAAACAAGTATTGGCTTTATTATTATTGTAGCAAAAGCCCAATTTGCAGCCCCTGTAAGCACATCTGCCATGCCAGCTCCCACAGCTGCTGCTAGTGCTGCATAAGGTTTTGGTAATAAAACTGCTGCTAGATATATAAATGTATCTCCTATATGAGCATATCCACCATTTCCAACTGGTATATGAAATGCTGTTGTAATACATACTAAGGCAGCAAATAAAGCTGATGATACTAATACTCTCGTTTTACTCGATATATTATTTTTTTGTTTTCTCGTACTTTCCATAACATATCCTCCTAATTATCATATTTTAAGTTAATTATAATACACTTTTTAATATTTTTTATAATTTTACAAATTATTCCCTAATTGTATCAGTACAATATTTCTTCAAAATTAAAAGGCCCACCAAATAGTGGACCTTTTAATTATTTTTTCATTTGTTTTTTTATTTCTTTGGCAAGCTTGCTATCTTCATATTTTTCTTTCATATCTCCAGCTATTTCGCCTACTTCCATAGACATGCCTTTTACATCTTTTTTAAGATCTTTTGCTGTATGTTTTACTGCATTTCCTAATTTTGATGCACCCTTTACCACGTCATCCTTTATATTTTTCATGTCTTTTTTTATATCCATGTTTGTGCCTCCTATTTATTTCTTAAATTTATTTTTCCTTATTTTATGAAAATTATTTATCTAAAAATAAATAGTAAACAAAACAGAATTTCTTTTGCTTTCTATTTTATAATAAAGATTATGACTTTTAAGAATTTTACTTACAATATATAAACCTAGTCCACTTCCTCCTGTTTTTCTATTTCGAGATTTTTCTACTCTGAAAAAAGGATCAAAGACTTCATTTAAATATTTATTTTCAATAGTAACACCTGTATTTTCCACTTCCAAAACTACTGTTTTACTAGCCTTAGATTTAAATGATTTAATTATAATTTTTTCATTTTCTGGTGAATATTTAATTGCATTATTTATAATATTATTTAAAGCTCTTATTATTTTTTCTCTATCAGCTTTAACCATAAGATTTTTCTCTACTTTATAAATTAATTTTAAATTTTTATTTTCAATTAAATAAATCTGCTTTTGAACTAAATTATTTATCAACTCACTTAAGTTTATATCTTCAAATTGTAAATCTTTTTCTAAAATTTCCATTTTAGATATCTCCATCATTTCATTTACTAAAAGTTTTAGTTCCTGTGTGCTTTCATAGGATTTTCTAAGATAAGTATCTCTATCTTTATATTTCCCCACATTATAAATCATACCTTCCAATTGTCCACTTATGACAGTTATAG
The DNA here is from genome assembly GCA_900557165.1 of uncultured Clostridium sp. Taxonomy (GTDB): domain Bacteria; phylum Bacillota; class Clostridia; order Peptostreptococcales; family Peptostreptococcaceae; genus Terrisporobacter. The sequence continues at coordinate 1,440 of USRS01000066.1, read as the reverse complement.
GTGTTTTTAATTCATGAGATATAGTAGCTACAAATTCTTTTCTTTTTCGCTCTTCTTCTCTTTCTTTATTTATAATTTCTATTAGTGGTTTTGTTATTGTCTTAGAATATATATACGCTCCTATGGAGGCTATACTAAAAGCTGCAATTATTATAAAAGGCATAATTTTTCTAAGAACTATATTAGCTTCATCTATAGGTTGAAGTGGCATAAGTATTTCCAAATGATATCTTTCATTACTATCTTTTATTTTTAATGTTGCCTTTATATTATATTCTTTTGCTTGATTTGACATGGGTATATTATTAGAATATTTATTTGTAATATGTTGTTCATTCTTTCCAAATAAAATATAGCCTTTTTCATCTGTTAAAACCATTGCCACATTTTGCTTTTTGCCTAAAAAGTAAAGTCTTTCTTGTAATTCATCTAAATCATAAAATTTAGAATCTTCCACTATGGAATTTACACTATTTTGTAATAATACAATTTTATATTGATGATAATAAGCTGGCATAAAAAAGTAAAGTGTCAAATAAATTATAAATGACAATAATAAAAGTAGACCTGATGTAATTGTAAATAGTCTATATTTTATATTTAATTTATTCCAAATTTTCAATATCTTTTTCAAGAGTATAGCCAATCCCCTTTACAGTTTTTATGTATGGTAAACTTATTTTTTTTCTAAGATTTTTTATATGGGCATCTACAATTCTCGTATCACCATAATAATCATATCCCCATATACTATCTAACAAACTTTCTCTAGTTATAACTTGAGGATATTTTTCTATTAATGTTTTTAATATATTAAACTCTTTTAATGTTAACTCTATATTTTTATCATTTATTTGTACTGAATAAGTATTTAAATCCAATCTTATTTTTTCAAAAATTAAAAAATCATTGCTAAGATGATTTTTCCCTCTTCTAAGAACTGCTTTAACCCTTTGAATTAATAAATTAAAGGAAAAAGGTTTAGTTATATAGTCATCACACTCCAACTCAAAACCTTTTAATTGTGCTGTTTCTTCATTAAGTGCTGTTAAAAATATAATAGGTACATTGGAATTTTGTCTAATCATTTTACAAACTGCATAGCCATCTAAATTGGGCATCATTATATCTAATAATACTAAGTCATATTCTTTTTTCTTAAAAAGTTGTATTCCCTCTAAACCATCACTGGCAAAGTTCACATCATATCCTTCTGCTTTTAAAAATTCTACAATTAATTCTTGTATGCTTGTGTCATCTTCCATAACCAAAATGGATGTATTCATTTAATCACTCCTAATAGTTTCTTATCATTTTAATTAATATTTGTATCACTATTTTATAATATTCATGTGAATTTATAGTGAAATTTTTAATATTTGTATACTATTATTATATTATAAAAATTAAAGACCAGCTATTAAATTATTCATAATTTTT
>USRS01000065.1 GCA_900557165.1 uncultured Clostridium sp. | reverse complement strand
GTTAAAAACTCAGAATTTTATTTCAAAAATAAATGAAAATAGGGAATCTGAAAAACTTAATATTAGATATGAAGAACTTAGCAAAAAAATAAATAGTAATATAAAACTAATTGAAGAATTAGAAAATTATATAAAACCAGATTTAGAAATATTTATAGATACTATAAAAGCAAATAATCATCATGTAAAAATCGAAATTTATACGCGAAGGGCATCCATATAAGCTCTTATCAATATTGTTTTACCTGGATATTTACATTTTATTAAACCGACTATGTCTGTTTTAGCCACGTTAGTTTTTAATTCAATACCTAAATTTATAAATGTATCGGCAATTAATTTAGAAGTTTTAAATTCTCCATATTCAACTTCAGTATACATGTGTATTTTATGCCTGATATATACAATTTTTCATAAAATTCATCACATAAATTGTTAATTTTATTAATCATTTTAACTATCCTTTTTATAAAGTATATAAAATATGTCACAATATGACAAAAAATATGTCCTTTATAATAACATCATTTGTAAATATATTCCATGAATAAAATAATGTTATTTTATTCATGGAATTGTATAGTATAAAAATAATTAAAATATATCTATTTTTTTTGTAAAACCACATAATTTTTATCAGTTTTTGAAATATTTTTTATGGAAAGAGAAGCTAATTGTTTAAAAAGCTCCATGATAAGAATTTTTTCTTTAGGATCCATGTGTTTTATAGCATCTAGTATAATAGGAAGATTTGTTTTCCAATTGATAGCAATATCAGTAATAGTTTCTGATTTTGTAGAATTTAAAATATAAAATAAAGCATCAACAAATTGTTTTCTTTTATCATCGCTTATTTCACTTAACCAAGTATTTAGTGTTTTATTAACATATTTAGATTTAGCTGATAGATCATTTAAGTAAATAAAATCATCTTTTTCCACTTCCCACCAAAAGGGATCATGTTGCATAATACCTCCTACACCGCTACTTTTGACAACATGATAATGTTCATGATTTTCAAGTAAAATCCCAACCAATGAAGAATAAGGTATAGTTTTATTTATTTTATTTTTTATAGATTGAAATTCTTTACTATTAATAACTTCTTCTCTAAAACCAGGACCATCATGACTATACACTGTCTTAATTCTAGGTTTTATATTATTTTCACAACTCATAGCAGAGTATACAGCAATATTTCCACCTTTAGAATGACCACCTATAAATAATTTATGTGGAATTAAGTTGGCAACTTTATTTACATAGGAGGCACCTTCTATTTGAGATGGAATGGGACAGACAAATGCCATATTGAAATCTTCCTTCCAACCAATTACTGTAGTATCAGTTCCTCTAAAACCAAGATAAGCATACTCATTATTTAAAATAAAAGTTGTGGCAGAAAATTGCTTTTCTTCATTGTTATCACTTTTTGAAACATGATAGTTTATTTTTATATCTCTAAATCTAGGACTGGCGGCTAAAGCAAATAATAAATGTTTATTTTTTTTAGGAATAATAAAACTTTGAAACATTTTATCAAAGTACTCAGCTTTTAATAAATCTTTAAAATATACAGGAGGTTTTATATTATTAATATTGCCTACTAAGTCATCGTATAAATAATTTGTAACTTGAGATAAAATCAGAGAATCTACTGAATTAAATTTTTTTTCATTCATATTATTAAATTCGTTTTCCACGTAATCAATTATATTTTTCATAAAATTCTCCTTTTGAAAAGTATTTTATTTATAAATTATATGATTTTCAAATAAAAAATTAATAAATTGTATAAAATATTAAAAAAGCCTTGCGCTGGAGTATACTTTAAGTGTTATAACTATAATAGAGGATAAAATTAGATAAAAGTTCATAAAATGGTATTTTTTCTAAAAAGTTTAAAATAATTGGGGCGTTGCAGTTAATGTAACAGAAGGGAGAAAGCTATGTCAAAATCAAAAGTTTATTTCACAAAAAATATAACTCCAGAATCAGTTATAAAAATTTATGAAGCACTTGGAGTTGAACTTCCAGGAAAAGTTGGAGTAAAAGTACATTCAGGTGAAGTTGGAAATCAAAATTTTATAAAGCCACAATTTTGGAAACCAATGATTGATAAAGTAAAGGGGACAATCATTGAGTGTAATACGGCTTATGAAGGAAAAAGAAATACTAGTGAGGCTCACTGGGAAACTATGAAACTTCATGGATGGACTGATGTTGCTAAAGTTGATATTATGGATGAAGAAGGAGAAATAGAAGTTCCTATAAAAAATGGTAAACGTATAAAAACTAATTATGTGGGAAATCATTTGAAAAACTATGATTCAATACTAGTGTTATCGCATTTTAAGGGGCATCCAATGGGTGGATTTGGAGGAGCATTAAAAAATATTTCCATAGGTATAGCATCTTCTTATGGAAAAACTTACATACATGGGGTAGGTAAACCAGAAGATTTTTGGACATCTGATCATGATTCATTTTTAGAAGCTATGGCAGATGCAGCTAAATCAGTAGTTGAATATTTTAAAGGAAATATGGCATTTATAAATGTTATGTGCAATATGTCAGTAGATTGTGACTGTTGTGCTGTAGCAGCAGATCCTAAGATAGGTGATATAGGTATACTTGCATCTCTTGATCCTATTGCACTAGATCAAGCTTGTGTCGATTTAGTATATAAATCAGAGGATGAAGGTAAATCACATTTAATAGAACGTATGGAATCTAAAAATGGAATTCATACTGTAGAAGCAGCAGCAGATTTAGGATTTGGTAGTAGAGAATATGAATTAATCAAACTATAATAAAAAAGGAATTTGCATATAAATAAATTGCAAATTCCTTTTTTTATTATAAATTTGTATACTTATCAAACCAATTGCTTTCACTTCTATGTTTTAATATGAAACTTATTATTTCAAAAATTTCATTTTTAGATTTTGTTCTAAAAAGCAGTACATTGTCCCCCATGGCATCAGAAAATATTGGTGGAATATTCATGTTTGCCATTATTTTATCACCGTATTTTTCATAAACTTCTTTCATAGAGTGAAGATAGTCAGTATTATTTCTTCTGCTAACATATCCAACTAAATATTTTCTATTTACATCATAGAAGCATTTATTGTATATTAACATATCAGCCCAAATTGTAAAAACATCTATATCATAAGCATAATTAATCATATCGATTATACATCCACCAGGTGCTCTCATATTAACTTCAAGTCCTACTAAATCACCTTTTTTACCAAGACCTTCTTTATCTTCGTCTAATCTAAAAAATTCAAAATGGAAAAACCTACTTCTAGTATCGAAAGCTTGAACAGCCTTTTTACCTATTATTTCTATATCTTTTCCTTCGAAATCTTGGAAGTAAAAAGCCATATCTTCATGGTCATTTACTGTATTCATGATAGAATTTAGATAAACATGACTAGAAGAGATTAAAATATTTTTATTGGCATCTGTTATACCATCAAAGGTTTCTACATGACCACAAATAAATTCTTCCATAATATATTCTACATTAGGATCTTTTGTAGAAAAGAAGTAATTTAATTCGTCTAAATTGTTTAATTTATAAGTATCACATGCACCAACACCATTATCAGGTTTTACTATGACAGGATAACCTATAAGATTGGCAAAATTGACAGTTTCTTCATAATCATGGATAAGTATATACCTAGCAACAGGTATATTACAAGATTTATAAATATTTTTCATTTGAGATTTATATTTCATAGTATACAAATTTTCATATTTAGTTCCACTATTAACATCAAATTCACTTCTAAGTTTTGCTTCAGTTTCTAGCCAATATTCATTTTCTGATTCTATCCAATCGATTTTACCGTATTTTTCACTGAAAAATCTACAAGCAGAACAAACTTCATTATAATTTTCTAGTGTATTAACTTTATAGTATTCAGTAACTGAATTTTTAGTATGTTCAGGCAAAGTATCATAAGGTGCATCACCTATTCCAAGTACGTTTACACCTCTATCTTTTAGTCTACTGCAAAAATTAAAAAAATCTAGTGGAAAGTTTGGTGAAATAAAAACAACATTCATAAGCATAATCCCCCTTGTAAAGTAAGTTTTGTAAATATTAAAGTAATTTTTCTAAAAAATATCTAAATTGAATTTTCCACCAATTCCAATCGTGATTTACATCATATCCCCATAAATCAACTAAAGCAGGAATATCTTTATGATATAGTAATTCTCCCATTCGTGTAGTAGTTTCTATGGCTGGTTCTTCCCAAGCTCCTTGACCACAACAAAGAATTATTTTACATTTACGATATTTTTCTACATAAGGATGGTCATAACTCATACCATTTATATATTTTACAGGTGCATTGTTATAAACTAAATCATCACAATAATCACCAAAGAATAAATTTGAATCGTAATATCCGCTTAAAGCAATAGTAGCTTTAAAAGTATCTGGATTTCTAAATAAGAAATTAGCAGCATGAGCAGCTCCCATGGAACATCCTGCTGTAAATATACCGTTAATATAATGATTTTTATCTATTTCATAATTGATTTGTAGAATTCTTGGAACAAGCTCATCTACAATATAATGATACCATCTTTCATGAGAAAGAATTCTTTGTCTAGGATTTTTATCAAATGCAGACCAACTTTCTTCATCCATACTATCGCAGCAAAATAATTGAATTACTCCATCTTCAATTAAATCACTTACAGTATCAACCATTTTAAAATTTTCAAAATCATAAAATCTACCATCTTGGCAAGGAAAAATTAATATGGGTTGACCACTGTGGCCATAAACTTTAAATTCCATATCTCTATTTAAATGATGGCTATATTCCTTATAATATTTTATATTCACAAATATCACTCCCTTATTTTGTAAGACAATTAATATAAATAGTATCACAATAAGGTAGTTTTATCATAAAATCTTAAAAATTTAATTTGTAAAAGAAAATAAAAAAGAATTTTTTATTATATAATTTATAGGCCAAATAAGAATTTTGTTGATTTAAGTAAAATTCTATGTTAGTATTTATTTATGATTTTAAATATAGAATTTAGTTTTCTAGGGTTCCGCATTTTATAATGGACTGGTACAAGAGAAAACACATAGTTTATCTATAGACACGGAAGGGTAAAAGCCTGGGAGATATGAAGTAATATCTCCACAGGCTTTTTTATGTATAATTTAAAATATATAAAAGTCAAAGAATGATGAGCAAAACAATAGAAAAATAAACAAAATAATCATATATTAATAAAAATAGATAAATATATATGTCTATTTTTGTTAAAACTAATTTGTTTAAATTATAAATAATAAGATAATATAAAGGTAGTATTGAAAGAGGTGAAATAAGTTGAAAAAAGCAACCATCATAATAAAAAATGCAAAAATATATACAATAGATAATAAAAATTCCATAAAAGAAGCAATGGTTATAGATGATAATAAAATAATATATTTGGGAAGCAATGAAGAAGTAGAGCACTTTATTACTGAAGACAGCAAAGTAATAGATGTGGGTAAAAAAGTAATACTACCAGGATTTGTAGATAGTCATATTCATCCACCAGGAACAGCATTGACAGATTTATATGAAGTATCTTTGTATGGACTTAATAGTATAGAAGAATACAAAGATACTATAATAAAATTTATAAAAAATAACCCACAATCAAAAATTATTTATGGAAGAGGATGGTCACTGGGAGCTTTTCAAGGAGAAGAGTTGGCAAAGGGACCTAAAAAAGAGCACTTAGATGAAGTAAGTAAAGAAATTCCTATAATTTTAAGAGCTTATGATGGACATACTATCTGGCTAAATTCTAAAGCTATGGAAGTTTTTAATATAGATTTAAATACACCTTGTCCAGCTGGTGGAAAAATAGAAATAAATTATGAAAAAAAAGAACTTTGGGGAACATTGAAGGAATCAGCTATGGACCTTATATCAGATAGGGATTATAGCGATGAAGAATATGAGAAGGCTTTTGAAGTTTTTCAAAAACAAATGCATAAATATGGAATAACAAGTATACTTGCCATGTCAGGATTAGATTGGGGAATAAGAGCAAAAGTATATGACAATTTATTTAAGAAAAATAAATTAAATATGAGAATATCAAATAGTATAATAATATTTGCTGATGAAGATTGGAAAAGCCAAATAGATGAAATTATAAAAGTTAGAGAAAATTACGATTGTGAAAACTTTAAGACAACTACTGTAAAATTTTTAGGAGATGGCGTTGTTGAAGGTTGTACAGCTTATTTATTAAAACCTTATGAAATAGGCGCTAAAATGGGAGAAAATTATTATGGTGACTTCTTATGGAATGAGGAAGATTTAACAAATTCTATTAAATATGCCAATGATAATGATTTTTCTATACATGTACACTCTGTGGGAGATGGTTCAACTAAAAAGGTTTTAGATGCAATTGAAAAAACTTATAAATTAAATAATAAAAATTTTAGAAACACCATAACTCACTTACAATTAGTTGATAAAGATGATATAAAAAGATTTAAAAATTTAAATATTATAGCAGCTGTGCAGCCCTATTGGCATTTAAAAGGTCCTAAGTGGTGGGAAGAAGTTGATTATAAATTATTGGGAGAAAGAGCAAGAGAAGAATATCCTTTAAACTCTTTTATTAAAGAAAATGTAATTATAACATCTTCATCAGACCATTCAGTAACACCTGTTCCAAATCCTTTTTATGCCATAGAAGCTGGCGTAACTAGAAATTTATATAATCACAACTACTTTTGTGTAGAAGATATAAAAGATATGGATGATGAAAGATATTTACTAAACAAAGCTGAAAGAGCAACTGTAAAAGACTTAGTTAGAAGTTTTACCATAAATGGAGCTTATCAAATTTTTAGAGAAAAGGAAATTGGTAGTATTGAAGTTGGAAAATATGCAGATTTTATAATAATAGATAGAGATATTTTTAATATTAATCCCATAGATATTGAAAATACAAAAGTTTTACAAACTTTCTTCAATGGAAAATTAGTATATGATATAAAACAAAAATAAGAGATGATATCATCTCTTATTTTTTAATGAAAATATTCCATATTATTTCTATAAGAATTCATAACTTTTTTAAATAGTGTTGGAACAGTAGGTGGTGACCAAGTTATGGCATTGGCACCAGCTTTTATAGTTTCTAATATGGTTTCATCAGAGGGACCACCTGTGGCGATTATGGGAAGTTTTGGATATTCTTTTCTTATTTTAGCCACAATTTTTGGAGTATCAGTTGAAGCTGATACATTTAATATACTAGCACCTGCCTTTATTCTTCCTTCAAAATCTGTATCTTCACTTATAACACTAACAATTACAGGTATATCTAAAGCAGAAGATAAGGTTTTTAATGTTTCATTGGAAGTTGGGGCATTTAAAACAACTCCCATGGCACCTTGAATTTCAGCATTTGTACCAAGCATAACGGAACGAAGACCGCTTGTAAGTCCACCACCAACACCAGTAAAAACAGGAATATCGGAAGCTAAAAGCAATGCTTGAGTTATTATGGGTTGTGGAGTAAAAGGATAAACAGCCCAAATCGCATCTGCATTAACATTTCTTATTATTGCTAAATCAGTTGTATATACAAGGGATTTTATCCTTTTTCCAAAAACATTAATTCCACTACACTGCCTAATAACCTCAGGAACACGAAGAAAAGATTTTCTAAGAGTTCCTTCGATGGCTGTTGGCATTTCCTTCATTATATAAACCTCCAATTCAAAAGGGTATTTTAATCAAATTATAATTTCTTATTTAATATGTCCCATGACAATAATTTTTATGTAGAGTAACTTTCATAAATAAAAACAGTAGATATGCTTGAAGTATATCTACTGTTTTAGTTTAATTTTATTCTTCTGTTTTAATATTATATTTTTTTACTTTTCTGTATAAAGTAGCAATTCCAATATCTAAAGCTTTAGCTACTTGTTTCATTTCTTGAGTATTATTGCCGTATTTTTTTATTGCTTTTTCAATTTCTTCTTTTTCTAATTGTTCCACAGTTTTTATTTCTTCTTTATATAATTCATCTAGTTTATAAGAAATTAAATTAGACATACTATTTATAAATTCACATAATTCTTGATCTTTAGAAAGGATTTTATTTTTTTGTTCTTCAGTGAAGGCTGCTATACCTAAAATTCCTAAATTATTATTACCTAATCTTATTGGAGTACAAATATCGGCTAGTTCTTTGCAGTCTTTGTTATGAATACAAATCTTACAACTATGGTCAAGTTCACGATTTATAATATAAGTTTCACCAGAATTTAATACTTTTGAGAAGGCTGAATTATCTGATATCTTTTCGTTGATTTTATCTTCAAAAATTCCCGTACCTGCAATTCTAACTAAATCTTTAGAAACTACAGTAACATCCACATCTAAAACTGTGGATATATTTTGACAAATACTCTGTATATAATTAGTTATATCATTAAGTTTCAAGTTTAAACCTCCCAACATATTTTATTTAAAAAATGTGGTTTTCTTAAGTATACCATAAATTATTGCGAATTATTATCAATTTTAATCTTTTGAGAAAATAAAATTATCAGTATAATTACGAATTATCATTTTGATAATTATTGCTTGTGTTATCAAAATGATAATGCTACAATAATGTTATTAAAAGGGTAATAAATAAAATATTGGGGGTAATAAAAATGATATATAAAGGTGGATTAGATTTAATAGGAAATACACCTATGATTTCATTAGATAAGATAGGATATAAAAATGTCTATGTAAAATTGGAAAAATATAATCCAGCAGGAAGTATTAAAGATAGAATAGCTCTTTCCATGGTTGAAGGAGCAGAGAGAAAGGGGATTTTAAATAAAGAAAGTGTTTTAGTAGAAGCAACTAGTGGAAATACAGGAATAGCACTTGCTATGGTAGGTAAGTTAAAAGGATATAAGGTAATTATTATAATGCCTGAAACTATGAGTATGGAAAGAAGACAACTAGTAAAGGCTTTTGGAGCTGAGTTAATTTTAACTGAAGGTTCTAAAGGAATGAACGGTTCCATAGAAAAATTAAATGATCTATTAAAAGAAAATAAAAACTATGTAAACTTAGGTCAATTTGAAAATGAAGACAATCCAAGAATTCATTATGAAGCTACAGGGCCTGAAATATATAAAGAATTACCTGATGTGGATGTGGTTATTGCGGGTATTGGATCTGGTGGGACTATAAGTGGTATAGGAAAATTTTTAAAAGAACAAAATGAAAATGTTAAAGTAATAGGTATAGAACCGAAATCCTCACCACTTATAACACAAAAAAAGGCTGGAGCACATAAAATACAGGGGATAGGTGCCAATTTTATACCAAAAAATTATGATGAAAATATAGTAGATAAAGTAATAACAGTAAGTAATGAAGATGCATTTGAAATAGTAAGATTAATGGCAAATAAATTAGGAATTTTAGTTGGAATATCTTCCGGGGCAAATATCTTTGGATCTATAGAAATTTCTAAAAAATATCCAGATAAAAAAATAGCTACAGTGGCTCCCGATGGAGTAGATAAATATATGTCCATGGGTATTTTTTAAGGAGGGATAATCATGCTTTTTGAACATACTAAAGCAGATATAAATTTTATTTTGGAAAATGACCCAGCAGCTAGAAGTAAAGTAGAAGTCTTTTTATTATATCCTTCAGTCCACTGTTTAATGATGTATAGAGTATCACACTTTTTTTATAAAAAGAAAAGATTTTTTATTGCTAGAGCAATATCTCAGTTGGCAAGATTTTTTACAGGAATTGAAATTCATCCAGGCGCTACTATAGGAATGGGAACATTAATAGATCATGGTAGTGGCGTAGTTATAGGAGAAACCTCCATAATTGGAGATAGAGTTACCATATATCAAGGTGCTACTATAGGTGCCACAGGAAATGAAAAAGAATTTAAGAGACACCCAACATTAGGTAATGATATAGTGGTAGGTTCTGGTGCAAAAATACTTGGCCCAGTAAATATAGGTAATCATTGTAAAATAGGTGCAAATTCCGTAGTACTAAGTGATATGCCAGAATACTCTACAGCAGTGGGAATTCCTGCAAAAATAAAATCTAATCGTTATAAAGTAGTAGAACAAGAAGCAGATGATATAGTATATTTTATATAAATGTAAAAAAGAGAGGCTTGCCTCTCTTTTTTAGTATATGTTTACTTATTGAAATAATTACTTTATTCAAATAATAATTATTGTTAAAAATATTTATATATGATAAAATTTCTACAATAGAATGACAAGGGAGAGTAAAATGAGAGAAAAATTAAATAAATTCATGTATGGAAGATATGGAAATGATGAATTAAATCAATTTATATTTAAATTAGTAATAGGAAGCTTAATAATATCACTATTTACTAAGGGAATTACTTATATTAGTGAGACATTTTATTATATAAGTATATGTTTAGCAATATCTGTATATTATAGAATATTTTCTAAAAATATCGGTAAAAGACTATCAGAAAGAGATTCATATTTATCATATAGAAGTCAATATAAAGTAAAAATGGCAAAGAGAAAAAAACACAATGAAGAAAAGAAAACTTATGCTTTTTTCAAATGTCCGTCATGTAAACAAAAAGTTAGAGTGCCTAAAAATAAAGGAAAAATATCTATACACTGTCCTAAATGTGGAGTGGATTTTATAAAGAAAAGTTAAGAAAAAGAGCCTTGCAAATATTTAAATTTGTAAGGCTCTTTTTGTATAAATCTAAAGAAATTATAAAAAACTGTTGCATTATCAAAATGATAATGATACAATTCTATTATCATTTTGATAATAAGGATTTTGGGAGGAATTATGAATAATACATTTTTATCACAATTTTTAATGATGACTAACTTATATTCTGTAGGTATGGTCATTATATTAGTAGGTTTATTTTTTATAATAAACAAAATGAGCAAGAAATTTAAATTTACAAAACTAATGATAATTTCCATATTTATAGGATTGGCACTTGGAGTATTTATACAATTAGTTGCTAAGTTTCCAGATAATCCAGGAGAAATTACATGGATAAATGAAGTTAGTACTTGGTATGGACTATTTGGAAATGGATTTATGGATTTATTAAAAATGATAGTAGTACCTTTAGTTTTAGTTTCTATTATCAGAGTTATTATGAATATGAAAGAAGATAATTTAGGAAAATTAACATTTAAATCTATGTTTATGTTCTTTGCAACTACTGCTATGGCAGCAATAATTGCAGTTATAGTTGCAAAAATATTTAATTTAGGATCTTCTTCTATTCAGGCGGTAAGTACAAGTGAAGAACTTAGAGAAATAACTTCTTTACCGGATACTATAAGAGGATTACTTCCTTCTAACCCAGTAAAAGTTATGGCTGATGGAAATACAGTAGCTGTAGTAATATTTGCATCATTTTTAGGACTAGCTATTAGAAGATTATCAAAAAAATATTTAGATATTATAAAACCATTTATGGATTTTGTGGAAGCTTTTTATAAAATAATAGTTTCAGTAGCTATAACAGTAATCAAACTTATGCCTTATGCAGTAGTACCACTTATGGCAAGTACTATAGCAAGTAGAGGAGTTAAATCTTTACTTGATGTGGTAGATTTCATCTTAGCATTATACATAAGTGTGGCAATTATGTTTGTTGTTCACTTAGTTATAATTACTTTAAGTGGAATGAATCCTCTAACTTATATTAAAAATGCTTCAAAAGCTTTAATATTAGCATTTACATCACGTTCAAGTCTTGGAACACTACCTGTTACTTTAGAAGTTTTAACAGAAAATATGGATGTGGATTCAGGAACTGCCAGCTTTGTAACAAGTTTAGGTTCAAATATGGGTATGAATGGATGTGCAGGAATTTACCCAGCATTAGTAAGTGTGATGCTTGCTAATATGGCGGGCGTTGAAATGAACTTTACATTTTATGTAATGCTTATAATAGTAATAACAATTAGTTCTCTTGGAATAGCAGGTATACCAGGAACAGCTACAATGTCAGTATCAGTAGTAATTTCAGGAATGGGAATGGGGGCATACTTCCCACTAGCTGGAGCAATAATTGCTATAGATCCAATACTTGATATGGGAAGAACTATGTTAAATGTAAATGGAGCAATGGCAGCTTCCATAGTAGTAGATAGTTCAATGAAAAAAGAAAATAAAAAAGAACGTAAAATAGCTTAATAGATAAAGTAGGAGTATACATTGATATTACTCCTACTTTTTTGTTTATCAAAACTATATGAAAAGTCTTATTATGAACGCTACTATTAAAGCAACTGTTAGCTCTATTAAAGTTTTCTTTGCTGTATCATATAAAACTACTAATGTAGCTATAAAGATTATTGTATCTATTATACTTACAAAATCAAAATACCACATTCCAATGTAAAAAGAACATAATATCATTACTGTAATGATACATATCCTAATTATCATAGGTATTATACCATTACCTTTTGAATACCAACATATAAATGCTAAGATAGGTGAAAATAAAGTTAGACCATACCATATCATCATATAATTAAGAGGATTAAATCCAGCAAATACAATAGTATATAAATGATAAGTAATGTTCATACCTAAGAAAAATAAAAAAACATTAGTACTTGCTCTCAATGGTGTAGTGCTATATATAGATATACATAATGCTATTAAGAGCCAAATACCCAACATAGAGAAGACATTTCCTAAATCAAGAAACTCTAAAATATTATGCCACCATATATTATCAGATAAAGTCATATTATCAAGATATTTAGAAAAAATCCCTAGTAAAATTCCCAAAACCAATATCATTGTTGTATTGACTATCTTTTTAGAGAATGTTAAAGTCCTATCTTCGTCTCTTACTTGTTTCAAAAAATTTATCATTTTTATCTCACTTTCTTATCGAATTTTAAATAATATTTATTTAACAATGAATTTTATTGATATGATTATAACAAGATATTAATAGTTTATCAATAAATGTTTATCGAAAAACAATAAAAATTTATTGTGTTTTTATAAAAAATGAGTTAATATAATTAGAGAATATAAAAAAGGAGAGAACAAAATGAAAAAAAATTATTCTAAAATTTTAAATATTATAGTTGTAGTAGGTATAATATTGACTTTAATTTTATTATCAGGGATACCATTTATATTGGGAGCACTTAGCAAAAGTTCAGATATAAATATACAGTCAAAATTTATAATAAATATAACAGTAGGAATTTATATTTGTGCCCTACCTTATGTAACAGCACTGTTTAATTTAAAAAAATTATGTACTCATATGACAAGCAAAAATCCATTTTCAAAAAGCATTCCCAAGTATATAAATAATATTGCTTATTGTGCTTTAAGTGAAGTTGTTATTTTTAACTTAATGAATATAATTTTTTACTTTGCATTTGATATATATATTTATGCAATAACTATTTTAAGCTGTATTTTAGTGTCATTCTTATCCCTTGCTATAGGAGTATTTGCTTTAGTTTCATCTAAGTTATTTGAAAGAGTTATAGAAATTAAAGATGAAAATGATAAAACTATTTAAGGAGGTAAACATATGGCTATAATTGTAAATTTAGATGTAATGATGGCAAAGAGAAAAATGAGTGCAACAGAACTTTCAAAGAAGTTGGGAATTACTATGGCGAATTTATCCATATTAAAAAATAATAAGGCAAAGGCCGTTAGATTTACTACATTAAATGAAATTTGTAAAGCACTAGATTGTCAGCCTGGAGATATTCTTGAATATGTTCAAGATGAAGAGGAGAGTACTGATTAGTAGAAAATAATGAATATAAAGGGGGAGTAAGTCTTATGCACATTATTAAGAAAATATTAAAAATATTTTTAGTTTTTGTGGCTATATTGATAGGTATTATAGGATTATTTTTTGGAAAGATATTATTTGATTTATGGAGTAATGGAGCACTTTTTTTAGATAGTAAAGATGTAATCTATGAAAATTGGCATGTAAGCTTACCAGAAGGTGGAAAAGAAATATACTACACAGATAGTGGTGCAAATTTTCATGGAGATGGGCAAAGGTACTCTGTATACAAGTATGATAATGAAGAAACTATAAGTAATGCTTTTGAGTGGAAGAATAAAAAAGATAAAAACATAGAAGAAGAAATTAAAGAAGTATTGCAATATTTAAAAGAAGAAAATGTCAAGATACCAGAAAAATATAAAATTGATTTTAATAAAAAATATAAATATATAGCAAAAATAGACGACCATGATGATTCTAAGTTGTATTTAATTTATATAAGTGATGAAAAAAGAATTTATATTGTAGAAAATATTTACTAAATATGAATGGAATTAGGAGAGATATATGAGTTTAACAACGAATTTATTAATAATATTTTTAATATCAGTTTTAATACTTGTAATATTAGTTGTATTATTTTTAGTATTTATACTAATACCATATATGTGATTTAAATTATAAAAATAGACATAAGTTTAAATTTTTAAACAGATTTAATGAAGAATATTAATACAATACGAACTAAAGAAAATATTCTGCCTTAAGTGAAGTGATTATTTTCAACTTAATAAATGTAATAATTCTACTTTGCTTTTGGTATATATTTCTAT
>USRS01000064.1 GCA_900557165.1 uncultured Clostridium sp. | reverse complement strand
TGCATTACAAAGACACGCTGATGAAGGTGATAATGTTAAAATAAGCTTTGATTTAGATAAAAAAACAAATGAACTTAGATTCTCAACTTTAGAATATTTTAATCATAAAAAATTTATAACAATATTTGATTATGAATCAGGTACATATTGGGATTTTAGAAATGGTAAGGATAAAGGATTGTATATAAATAATTACAATAATATAACAGGTAATAAAGATGAAAAATATATAAATCATTGTGCTGATATATTTTTAAAGGAAAGAGATTATTTATATAAATCTTTATCTGATTTTAAAAATCTTAAAGTCTATGAAAGTAAAGGTAATTTTATTTTATGTAAAATAAAAGATAAATCTATTACTGCTGGTGAATTAAGAGAAAGGCTAATTCCTAAAAAAATTATAATCCGTGATTGTAAGTCTTTTGATGGATTAGATGAATTTTATTTTAGAGTTTGTCTTTTAAAACCTGAAGACAATAGATACTTAATAAATTCTTTAAAAGAAATTTTATAAATAAAAATTCACTTCGCTCATATCGCCAACGACTTCGTCCGTTGCTCAAGCTAATAATTTCCTTACACTTAAAAAGTTGCGAAAATCGCAACTTTTTATTTATGTTCATTTAAATATTGTATTATCGCACCTTTAGCAGCTTCATCTGCCAAATCATTATAAATACTTTCATTGCTATGAGCTTTTACTTTTACAAAACATATATTATGTTCTTTGCTAGCATCTTCCATAAATTTTACATATTCTTGTGTATATGTATTTTTTGCTTGCCATTCACCACTTGCCCATAAAGCTATATTTTTTAAATCATGATAAATAGCTATATTTTTTTTGCCTAATTCCTTGGCCTTATTTATAGCTACCTTTACTGATTCCAGCTCTCCTACTATATTCCACTGATCCCATTTATCATATCCTGCATTATAATATACATCATGAGAATTATCCTTTGGATGAAGAACTATAACTCCTGAACCAAATATTTTATTACCTCTATCATAACTACCATCTACAAAAGTTATAAAATCATACTTATCTTCTATTTCTTCAGGATTTATATAAGATTTGTAAGTTGTAACTTTGGCACTACTTCTTATAGG
The DNA here is from genome assembly GCA_900557165.1 of uncultured Clostridium sp. GTDB lineage: Bacteria > Bacillota > Clostridia > Peptostreptococcales > Peptostreptococcaceae > Terrisporobacter. The sequence goes on along the minus strand of USRS01000064.1, from coordinate 13,767 downwards.
TTTTACATCATAACCTTCTTTTACTATTTTTGTAGTAGTATTAACTTTTTTAGTATCTATTGCTTCAGATTTTATTTTTTTTATAACTTCTTTTTTATCACTTACTTTTTCATCATTTATAAAAGCTTGTGCTTCTTCTATTGTTTCAAAACTTTTAAATTTAGCACCTTTAAATCCTGTTACTTGTGCAGAACAATCTGCCCATGTGAAATATATTCCAGGAGTTTTCCCCACTCTTACAGCATAATATTTCTTTTTTGACATCTTAAAATTCCTTTCATTTATTTATTACAAATATATATTATAATATCTAATAATAAAAATTAAATCATTAATAAACAAAAGAATTATTTATTTTTTCAAATATATAATCATTAGCATGAACAAAATAGTCTTTAGTTCTCTTTTGGGCTGAATTTAATGTATCATAATCTATTGTGTCAAATATTTCGTTTAATATAAATTTGGCATTATCCAATTCGTGTGTATATACTTTTTCTGTAAAATTTTTAGACATGTTTTTTATATAAAGAAAGATTTGTTTAAGAAGTTTAACAGTTTCTTCTATATATTGTAAATCAATTTCTCCTGCTAAAAATGCTTCTTTTAATAAGAATATAATATAGGCATTTTCTACGCCTAAATTTTTCATAAAATCATCCATAGTTAAATTACTATTATTATATTTATCCATTTTTTTATATTGTTCTATCATTTCCAAAGAAAATTCAATATCTTTATAATCCTCAGAAAGCTTTTTATATGCCTCATATGTATTTTTATTTGTACATGAAAAATATATTTTTTGTAAATCATTAGAATTGTATTTTTTTATCATTTTCCAAGCTGCATAATAGGCTATATTTGCTGATTTCTCTAGAGGAAATTTATTATTTCCATAACTAATTGGAGGAATAGCTATAGTTTTATTTTCATTTTCCACAGCTAATTCTATGGAATTTTCATAACAGGAGTACAATAAGTAAGATTCATCACCATATCCACCCTCCCACTTAGGAGCACAGGTGTGTATTATATTTTTCACATTTAAATTATATCCCTTAGTAATTATGCAGTTGCCTACTCGACAAACTTCGCTTTTAGATAATTTTTTACTTAATTTTTCTCCTGCTGATTTTTGAATTAATTTATCAATTCCATCATTACCACTGAAATATTCATCTGTTGGATTTACAATTGCATCTACATCCATATTAATAATTTCGTCCTTTACAACCTTAATTCTATCATCGATCCTATACAATTAAATAATCCCCTTTCAAAAATTAATATAAAATAAATAAGGACTCCTTATAATTATTTACTCTTTACTTAAATTATAAAACTTTTTCCTATGATTTTCATAATTAAAAGATAAAAAAGTTAGACAAATCTAACTTTTTTGATATCATTTTACTTTATTCAAATTTATCGTCATTAATTTCATAATCATCTTCCAGACCTATGGAAGCTTCCAAAATAAATAAATTTCTTTCTCTATAAGTTTTTTTTATACCAAATAGTTTATAAAATAAATATTTTAATATCTTCATTTTAACCCCCCACTAGTTTTAGCCTAATCTAACTTTTTAAATGTAATATATAATATGAAAAATATTTTTCTTTGTGAATAATAAAAGTTTATATTTAGTAATGTTTTACAATAATAAGAATATATGATAAAATTTTATAAAAAAGGAGCAATCATAAATGGCTGATTTTAAATTTGATATAGTAGAACATTTAGGTGTAATTTCAGAAAATCCAAAGGGTTGGACAAAAGAATTAAATCTAGTTAGTTGGAATGGAGCTAGACCAAAATTTGATTTAAGAGACTGGGCACCAAACCACGAAAAAATGGGTAAAGGTATTACTTTAAGTAATGAAGAATTTGAAGCATTAAAGGATTTAATGAGTAAATTATAAATAAATATTAATTTTAATATAAATAAAAGAAGGTAATAGATGAATTTTCCTATTACCTTCTTTTTTAATTTACTGGTAGCTTTCAGCTTCTTCATTAGATTTTATGCATAAAGTTACTATTTTTCTACATTCTTCCAAAGTCAATTGTTTTTTATCTAATCCTTTAGCTACCCACATGTGGCTATCTCTAACTTCTGATACGGGACTATATTTACCTAACCATTTGTCTGATGCTAAAAAATCCTTATCGTGATATATAGTAGAAATTAATCCTTCTTCTAGTCTATATCTATCTTTTAAATCATTTACTTCAAAGCAAACAAACTCAAATCGTTCCTTCATATATTGACTTATTTTTTCATCAAGAGCGTCTTCAACTTCCATATCACGAATTTCATTAAATTTACTTTGATTATCCTTATCATTGAAATTTATATTCCAAATATGTAAATAATAATGATCATTATAGGACAGAATAGATTTTCCTATATTTTTTCTAAAAAAACTACTATCCTTAAATCCCTTTTTATAATGATTTTTAATTCTAATTATTAATTTATTATCATCATCGTGAGTTCCAATTCTTACTATTCTATCCATATTTTTATATTTTTCTTTCTTATCTAAAACTACATAAATACCATTTGTAAAAGGTATATCATCGAAGTTATTGAAATTATATCTTTTCATAGAATTAAAAAGTATATGAAATTTTTCTCCATAAGATTTTTTATCTTCTTCATTGTCATTTAATTCTTTTTTTAAATAACTTATTTTATCGTCAACAGACATATTTTTTAAAGGTAATTCAACCTTATTTAAAAATTTCACATAATTTTTATAATAATTTTGATTAGCTAAAATAACATATTCATCCTCGTGTATATTGGTGAAATTATTCAATTGCTCTAATATTTCTAAAGCCCATAGTTTATTTTCCATTTCACTTTTAAATTCTGATGTCTCATTATATAAAGTTGTATAATCTTTTTCTTTTATGAGGCCATATCTTGTAGTTAATATAAAAGTTTCATCAGCTATACTCTTTCCATAATTCATAGATAACTTAAATAACTGACTTTCTTTATCTATATCCTTAACAAAATTAAATCCAGTTTTCTTTTTATTATCACAGGATATTAATGCTATCTTTTTCAATAACTTCTACCCCCTAATTTACAATACATAAAACATTATTCCTAATAAATGAGCTATACTTCCTAGTAAAACAAAAACGTGAAATACACAGTGCATATAGCTTTTATTTTTACCTATTCCATATAAAATTGCTCCTATAGTATATAAAATACCTCCACTAAGTATATATACAAATCCATTCCAAGTTAAAGCTTTTACGGCTATAGGAAGTACTACTACTATGCCCCATCCCATGATTAAGTTGCATATCATGGCAAATACTGCATATTTTTTTAAATCAATGGCATTAAAAATTATTGCTATAACTGCTAAGGCCCACTCAATAATAAAGACTGCCCATCCTATAGTATTATCAACTGCTCTAATTGAACAAAGTGCTATAGGAGTATATGTACCTGCTATTAATATGTATATGGCACAGTGGTCTAGTACTTGAAAAACTCTCTTTGCCATACCATCTCTAAGACCATGGTAAATAGATGACATGGAATATAGTAAAATCATACTAATCCCATATACAGAAGAAGTTACTATGGCCATTACATCATGATGCCATGCTGAAATCATTACACATAATATAAGAGCAATTATTCCTAAGGCACCTCCTACTATATGAGATATGTAATTAAACCTCTCCTCGCCTATGGAATAGTTAGGTAATTGTCTATCAATTAATTTTGTTCTCATACTTATTCCTCCTTTCTACACGTAAGTCCTTTTTATTTTGTTAACTTATTAATTATTTTATATACTATATTATAGTACTCTTAAATTTTTTTTTATAAAAATAATTTATGATTTTTATTTACAAAAAAAACTCAAAATAGATTTAGATATCTGCCAAGTATAATATCTAATAACTATTTTGAGGCTTAAATAATACGCTCTTCGTTTTTACAATTAAAACTTATAGTCCAAGTAACTATTATTAATCCTTTAATCTTCGTAAATTCAAAGCTTTATTGTTAATTATTAACTAAATTATAGTTTATTGATTTTTTATTGTATGTTGTCAAAACAACGCTATTTTAGAATTTCAAAATGATTCTTTTTAAATTTTATTATACCCTCTTGTTGCATTAGAGATAATTCATGAGATAAAACACTTCTATTTACGCATAAATAATTAGCTAGTTGATCTCTATCAAAAGAAATATTAAAACTGTTGGACTGTTTATTATTTTTTTGAATTAATAGATAAGTCATTATTTTATCTCTTATACTTTTTTGAGATACAATTTCAATTTTATGACATTGTTTTGCATTTGTATTTCCTATGCAATTTATAATATTTCTATATATGATTAACTTATCTTTATCACTTAAATCAATATCTTTCTCCAAATCAAAATCAATTTTCAATATAAATGAAGGTTTAGTAGCATATACAGTACGGAAACTTCTTTTTGTAGGAGTAGAAATAACATCTAAGTTAAATACTTCATGAACTGCTACTTTTTCCAATAAAATTTCATTTCCATTTGGTGAATATTTACATATATTTAATTCTCCATCTAAAACTAATCCCATATAGTCAACATATTCTTCTTCTCGTATAATTAGCTCCCCTTTTTTAATGAACACAACTCTATAGGATGATGATAATAAAAACCTTTTAAGAATTTCTTTATCCATATTTTTAAATATTATAGATTGAGAACATATTTCTATTATTCTATCAATATTAAAATCCGGCATAAATTCCCTCCTAATCTCCCTTACAAATAATTATAGCATAGAAAAAAGTACTAATATAAAATTAGCACTTTTTCAAATTTCATTATTATGGTTATTATATCTATTTAGAAATCAATGTTGAAAATAGAAAAGCTTTTTCTATAAGGTAAATTGATATGCTTTTTATATTTTTGAAATTTATATATCTTTTACTAAACTTTCACTTGTTATCTCACCATTTTCATCATAATGTATAGATAATATCCATCCTTCATCTTCCCATGTGCGAGTTTCTAAACTTTTATTTTTTTCGACTATTACTAATACTTTTCTATCGTATTCATCTACAATATTATAAGTTCCACTATCTACTTTGCTTATAATATCTCTTACTGTTTTTATGCATCCCATATTTATTAATACTTCTTCCACTTTTTATCTCCCATTTACATCATCTAATTTATTTAATTATATATTACAACAATTCGAAAAACAAAAAAAGAATTATATTATATAAGTACACTGATTTATTTTAAGTTTTATCCCTCCCCACCTTTTTTATTTACTGTAACCATATCACTTTATAAAATTAATTTCCATATTATGTGACTATTTGTAACTTATTTGTTTTTGTTAAAAAATACAGGTAAGTCTGCAAAACTTATCTGTATTTCTTAATTGCATATTAAGTTCAATAAAGTTTCATTTGGAGGTACAATTGGATAAACATCATAATCTTTATTTATTACACATTCTAAAAATATGGGTTTATCAATTTGTATTTTATCTAAAACTTCTTTTAATTCTTCTAAATTATTAACTTTATATCCTTCTATTCCATAAGCTTTTGAGAGCATTACATAGTCCACACTTGGATCTATATTTGTTTCAGAATATCTTTCATTAGAAAATAATTTTTGCCATTGTCTAACCATTCCTAAAACTGAATTATTAAGAAGTAATATTAACATTGGTATTTTATAAGTTGAAACTGTAGCCATTTCATTACAGTTCATTCTAAAACTACCATCTCCTGTAACTAATACTACATTTTTATCCATTTGGCCTAATTTAGCACCTATGGCAGCACCTAAGCCAAATCCCATAGTTCCAAGTCCTGCAGAAGTTATAAAGCTTTTACCTAGAGGGAATTTCCCATACTTAGCTGCCCACATTTGATGCTGACCCACATCTGTAACAGTTACTGTATTTTTCCCTAGTTTTTTATTAACTAAAGATAATATATTTTGAGGATGAAATTCATCATCTCCTATAATATGTTCCTTATCTTTATAAGTTTTTATTTTTTCCCTCCAGTATTTATTTTCTTTTTTATCAACTCTATTATATAAATCTTCTAATAATACAGATAAATCTCCTACTAAATCCACATCTACATTTATATTTTTATTTATTTCAGAAGGATCTATATCCATATGAATAATTTTGGCATCCTTAGCAAATTCTGAGCTCTTGCCTATTACTCTATCACTAAATCTAGCACCTATGGCTATGATTAAGTCTGAGTTAGATATGGCTAAATTTCCTTCTTTACTACCATGCATTCCAAGCATTCCAAGAGACAATTCATCATCTCTATCTATATCTCCAAGACCCATTATAGTATTTAATACAGGTGTATCTATTTTCTTTGCAAAATCTACTAAAAGTCGTTCCTTGTTAGCAGATTTCACACCACCTCCTGCATATATTATGGGTCTTTTACTTTCTTTTATTAACTTACATGCTTCACTTATTTTTTTCTCATTATCATGTTCTTCTTTTAAATCAAATTCATTTTTTGAAGGAATTTCTAAATTAGATGGAATATAATCATCCACATTAAAATCCACTTCTGTCAACATCAAATCTTTAGGTATATCTATTAAAACAGGCCCTTTTCTTCCACTACTTGCTATTTTAAATGCTTCTTTTATTGTTTTAGGTAAATCTTTTGCATCTCTAATCAAAAAGTTATGTTTTGTCACTGATAAGGTAACTCCTGTTATATCTATTTCTTGAAAAGAATCTTTACCAAGCAAGGATGTAGGAACTTGACCACTAAAACACACCATGGGAGAAGAATCCATATAAGCTGTTGCTATTCCTGTTATGGCATTTGTTGCTCCTGGACCGGAAGTTAAGAAACATACTCCCACATTTCCTGAACTTCTAGCATATCCATCTGCCGCGTGAACTGCTCCTTGTTCATGAGAAGTTCTAATATGTTTTATTTTATCTTTATAATCATATAATGCATCATAAAGAGGTATTACTGCTCCTCCAGGATATCCAAATACAATATCCACACCTTCTTTTATAAGACATTCTAATATTACCCTTGACCCATCCACCTAATTTACCTCCTTTTGTCTAATCAATTTTATTTATTTAAAAAAGTCATCATACTTCTTAATTTTCTACCTGTTTCAGATATTTCTGCATGATATTGTTGTGTTCTTCTATTTAAGAAATCTTCACAACCATCTTCATTTTCTTCTATCCATTCTTTTGCAAATTTACCACTTTGTATATCTGCAAGAACTTCTTTCATACCTTCTTTAGCTGCATCATTTATTACTCTAGGACCAGATACATAACCTCCCCATTCAGCAGTATCACTTACTGAGTAATTCATTCTTTCAAGTCCACCTTCATACATTAAATCAACTATTAGTTTCATTTCATGTAAACATTCAAAGTATGCTATTTCTGGTTGATATCCTGCATTTACCAAAGTTTCAAAACCAGCTTTTATTAATTCTTCACAACCACCACAAAGAACTGCTTGTTCTCCAAATAAATCTGTTTCAGTTTCTTCTTTAAAAGTTGTTTCAAGTACTCCTGCTCTAGTTCCACCTATTCCCTTAGCATAAGCAAGAACTGTATCTCTAGCATGACCAGTTGCATCTTTATATACTGCAAATAAACAAGGTACTCCACTTCCTTCTTTATAAACAGATCTTAGTAAGTGACCTGGCCCTTTTGGCGCAACCATTATTACATCCACAAATTCTGGCGGATTTATTAAGTTATAATGTATATTGAACCCATGAGCAAAGGCTAAAGTTTGACCTTCTCTTAAATTTTCTTTTATGCTTTCATCATAGATTTTCTTTTGAGCTGTATCTGGCATTAAACACATTACTATATCACTCATTTTTGTGGCATCTGCCACACTTACAACTTCAAAACCATCATTTTTAGCTTTTTCTATAGATTTACTTGTATCATGTAGTCCAACTACCACATCTACACCACTATCTCTAAGATTTTGTGCATGAGCATGACCTTGACTTCCATATCCAAGTATTGCTACCTTTTTCCCCTTTAAAGCATCCATTTTTACATCTTGTTCATAAAACATTTTCATTTTAAATTTCCCCCTATAATCCCCTTATTTTTGTTAAAATTTATATTTAATATATATTTTTCACTAAAGTTTTTGCTACATAACTTTTAAATCATATACATCATGTAGTTTTCTCATATAATTTATTACATCTTGAAGAGATGTTATTTCATCATTTATTGTTAATTGCATTCCACTACTTTCAGTAGACATACTCATTGATTCCACTTCTAATTCTTTTCTTCTAAGAGTCATTGCTACTCTTAAAAATGAATCCATACCTTGGCTTAAATTTGCATATACATTTCTTTTCATATAAATAACCTCCTATAATTTAAAATTCGTTTCACTAATTTTGCCGTGTGGCTCATATAAACTTGGATGTTTTTATAGAAATAAAAAAAAACTTCCGTCCTTATAAGCAACACATACTTGCTTATAAGGACGAAAGTTATATTCCGCGGTACCACCTTATTTATAACCTAATATTTCGGTTATCTCTCATTTCATCTAGTCAGAGCGAGTCTCAACTATAGCTAAATAACGCTAGCATACGTTCACATCTAATTGGTAATCCTTTCAATGTGAAAGCTAGGAGTGATCATTATATACTTCAATCAATACCAATTCTCAGCAATCTTGGCTCTCTGTAATTAATCCTTTTAAGTATTTTTGTCTCCATCACAGCTTTTACTTTTTTAATTTATATGAGTAATTATATTCACATTGATTTTTAATGTCAACTGTTTTTTTGAAATTTTCTGAATTTTCTTTTATATTTATTAAATTACACTTATTAATATGGCTCCTTCTGATGCATAAACACCCATAACTGGACCTATTTCACATATATTAATTTCTTCAAAATCATATTTTTTTAAAATCATTTCTTTTGTTTTTTCTGCTTTTTCTAAACAATTGGCATGAGCTATGGTTAAAGACTTACAATTTTTTTCTTTAGCCATATTAACTGCTTTTTCAACTACTTTTTTAATTGAATTATTACATCCTCTAGCAGAATCTATTGGCTTAACAACACCATCACTTACTTTTATTATGACTTTCATATTTAAAGCATTTATAAGTTTTCCAGCCAATGGATTAATTCTTCCACCTTTAATAGCATTGTCTAAAGTTTCTAATGAACCAAAAAATTCTTTGTCTTCTCTTATTTTTTCAATAGTTTTTACTATTTCCTCAAAAGATTTTCCTTCTTCAACTAACTTTGCAGCTTTTACTATAAGTTGTCCATGAAGTATAGAACCAGTTTTTGTATCTATTATTTCTATTTTTTTATTAGGATTTTCCTCTAACATCATATTTTTAGCTATAAGGGCTGCTGAATATGTACCTGATAATTGTGATGATATAGTTAGTACTATTACATCTTCATCCCCTTCATAGCTATTTATAAATCTCTCTGGAGATGGACATGATGTCTTAGGTAATTCCTTTGAACTTCTCATTTTTTCATAAAATTCTTTATTATCTAACTCACTATCCATATATATTTCGTCTCCAAAAGAAACATTAAGTGGTACAACTTTTATATTATATTTTTCTATTATATCTTTATTTAAATCACAAGAGCTATCTGTTATTATTCTTATATTATTCATAATTATATACTCCTTTGCATTAATAAGTCGGTCGTCCGACCGAGAATTAATATTATTGTACCACTTTTACTCTTAATGTCAATAAAAATTTCACATAAATTTTGCATAAAATTAAGGCAGGAATTTCTTCCTACCATACTTTTTATTAATTTATAACTACTGTTGTAGTATCTAGTATATTATCGTAAATCCATTGTGCATTTTCCACTGCCAATCTTATACAACCATGACTTATAGCCACACCTAAAGTATCATTGATTATTTCTGTTCCCTGAGGATTAAATAAAATTGAATGATAATAGTAACTTCCCTTTATTCTTGTGGCATATTTCACCCTATAAATGTCAGATCCAAAATAAGGCTTTCTTCCATTTATATAAAAAGTACCTGTAATTGTTGGAGTGCTTGGTTTGCCCACTGTACAGCTCCACTTATAAAGTAAGTTCCACATTCCATTTTCATTTTTTTCAAAAATATAAGTAAGTTTATTTCTTAAATCTGTAGTAATTAGATTAGTAGTAGGGCTTTTTATATTATTGTCATTAACAAATCTCGCCATATCTGTATAAAAATATTCAAAGTTATATTCTCCTGGTTGTTTTCCATCATTTGATAAAAAAACACTAAAAATATATCCTTCTTTGTCATTATAAATCACATGACTCCAATCTCCAACTGTACCTAAAACTTGAACCCTTGATTTTACTGGAACATTTTCTATTGGTGTTGTGGCGGAATCTGCAAAAGGTCTCAAGACAGTATCTGTCCATGTATACTCCGTCTTTGATAAATATTCATTGTAAACATAACCCTTAATACCATTGTAAATTACCTCGTACCAATCTTCCGCAGCGTCTACTACTTGCACTTTTGATCCTGCTGGAATTACTGTTAGTACTTTAGCTGTTGTTGATTTTTCTTCTCTCAAATTTAAATTAGCTAGTGTATATTTTTCAGTATCTTCCGGTAAAATTTGTCTTTTATATCTTCTCATATATACACCCCCATCATATATATTTCTATGATATTTTATGAAAATTAAGTGATATTGGTTCTTTATAATTAATCTCTATATTATAAAGGTTAATTGCCTAAACTCTTTTTCTATATAATTTTTATCTATTTTTGATTTAACTATATTTAAAAAATCATATAAAGACTTCTTATTATAAATTGAATATATATTTTTATTTTCTATTAGATGATTATTTATTTCATTTTTACAACAAGCTACTAATCTATGTTGATTTAAAGCAAAATTCACCGTATGCATAGAACCTCCTGTCATGGTAGTTTCAATAACAATAAGAGCCTGACTCAAGGCACTTTCCAATCTATCCCTTTCTATAAATTGATATTTATAAGGTTTTGTTCCCGGTGCATATTCGCTAACTATACATCCTTTATTTTTTAAAATATCACAAAATAAATCTTTATTTGTTAAAGGATAAATAATATCTAAACCACATGGCATTACAGCTACTGTTTTTCCTTTATTTTTTATAGCTGACATATGGGCATAAGTATCACAGCCTAAAGCCAAACCGCTTATTATAATAAAATTGTTCTCAACTAAAAGTTGTCCTATTTTTTCTGTTATCTCTTTTCCTTTTTGTGAAATTTTTCTTCTGCCTATTAAACATATGGATTGATTATTTTTTATACAATCTATATTCCCTTTGTAATATATTAAAAGAGGATTATCTTTTATATTTTTTAGTTTTTCAGGAAAATCATCATCCAGTATACTGATAATTTTAATATCTTCTTTTTCACATTTTTTCAGTATGTTCTCACACTTAACTTTGGCATCGTATATTGATTTCATATTAATTGAATTGATTTTTTTAAATTTATACATATTTTCATTTAGGAAGTCAAAAATACTATATGATTCTAGATTTTTGGGTAATTTGCCTTTTATAAGACCATTAGCAGTTTTCCTTCCTATTTCAGGTATATTTAACAAAATTAAAATTAACTTAATATTAAACATTTATCACATCTCCTAAACTTATCTATAATAAGTATATATTTCCACAGACCTTTTCACTTTAATCCTAAAATTTTATAAAGAAAGGATGAGCTCATATTAAGGCCCATCCTTTTAAAAAAGTTATTTATTATTTCTTTTCATATGTCTCTTCATTTGTTGAAGATTTTCTTTCACTTCAACTTTTAATTTTTCACCTTTTTCTTTAGTGATTATCTTGTTTGATACCATCTTATCAATTTTTTCACATTCATCATTATATATTTTTTCTTTTATTTCCTTTTCCTTAACTTCCCTTTCTTTAATCATATAAGAATCAATATTTTTTATATCATCCTCTGTTAAAGTACCTTTTTCTTTTAAATCATTAATACTTTCTCTTAGCAAAGGATCTTGTCCCCTTGGGCACGGACACTTATCTTCTTTTCTTACAGAATTTTGTGTGTTATCCATGGCATCTACACTAAAATCAGTTTTACATAAAGTTGCAAAAACTATAAATGATATGATAATCGGTATCCATATAAGTTTTCTATTCATACTTTGCCTCCTTTAATTTACAAAAGTACTTTTGATTATTTTTAAATTTCCCCAAAACCTTAATTTAAGCTTAAAAAGACCTACACAAATTAAATTTGTGTAGGTCTTTTTATAATTTATCTTCCGCCACTTAAAACCATATACATTTTTGTCATATATTTTCTCATAAATATGGCAACACAAGCGCATATTGTTATAGTTATTATTGGTGCTACAAAGAATATAATTAAACTGCTCACATCGCTTATTGGCATTGCTTTAAACCAAAACTTCTTAATAATAGATTGTAATGGAATATGGAAAAAGTAAATAAATATTCCGTACTTAGCAAGTCTCATTTCTTTTCCTAAGTCAAATTTATTTTTAAATCTCTCTCCTATTACATCATATAAAAACCATGCAAATGGAACACCACATAAAATTATTAAGTTTTCAGCTAATAATAATACATATTCATAGTTTGGAATTTTAGTCATATATATTAATACTGTTTTAAGGATTATAGCTAAAAAATATCCTATTCCAAATAAATACCCTTTATTTTTATATTTATTAAAGTGTAAATCAAAATCTCCTATAGCAAAACATGCTCCTATAGCAAACATTAATATAGGATAGTAAATTACATCAAAGAACCAAAATACTAAAATCACTGGTAATGCCTTATCTTTTAATTTGGCTATTACAAAATAGATAATAGGTGAAATTACCACATTTACCATTAATGCTCTTATATACCAAAATTGATAGGGTAGTGGATAAATATAAGTATTTTTAAATAACTCCACTGCATTATAATTTGCAACTATTCTGTCTGAAAACATGGCTCTACCAAAAGCAGTAAGTTCTACTAAATATAATATTACAAGCCATCCTGTACACCATATAAAATAAGGTATAAATAAACTTTTAAATCTCTTTTTATATTTTTTTAAGTAAGCTTCTTTAGACGGTTTGAATTTATAAAAGAATAGATAACCTGAAATTAAAAAGAATATAGGCACTGCTATTCTAACAATTCCTTGTCCTATAAAATTTTGTATTAATGTGTTTATATTAAATACAGTTGAATCCTCTAAGTTGTTTGAATGAAGTATAACAACGAAGAAAGTCATAATCAAAGATATATTCTTTATTTTATTACTAATGTATTTGTCCATAAGTTCCCCTCTTTCTTATCTTTTGATTATTTTTGTCACATATCTTAAAATACCATAATTTCATGGTTAAATCAATAAATCAAATATAACATTTATGTAATAATTCTTATTAATTTTCTCCATAAAAAAAGTTGTCTATTTATTTATAGCCAACTTATTTTTATCTTATTCTCTTCATATTATATCCACATCTCTAAGATATTTTAAAAAATCATCCACATCACCTTTAGCTTGATTAAAATCCACTTGATATTTATCCATAACTAAAGAAACAATTTCATCTTCATTTTTCGCACTCTCTAAATTGTTCCATATAAAGCTACCTAACTCATTTACTTTTAT
>USRS01000063.1 GCA_900557165.1 uncultured Clostridium sp. | reverse complement strand
ATACAAGTATCCCTGGATTATTTCTAACACCTATATTAACTTTAGTTATTTCTGGGTGACCATAAGTTCCAGTGTTTGCACTATCAAGTAGAGCCATTCCGTCTACCCCTACTTTACCAGTTTCTAAAGTTAAAGCTATTAATTCATCTATGCTTAGGTTGTCATCTAATGTTTTAGCTAATGTTGATTGCATAAATGCATTTACATTTTCATCATCATAACCTAAAGCGTTAGCATGTTTCATATATGCTGACATACCTTTTAATCCGTATATTATAAGTTCCCTTAAACTTCTTATATCTTCATCTTTAGTAGCAAGTACACCAACTTTAGTTGATTTTGCATCTAAAACAGAATTGTCATAAGCTTTTGCTTTACCGCTTCCAAGTATAGCATCTTTTATTCTTGCTAATAATCCAACTTTTGCGTCCATTTCAGCATTTGAAGTTGCATTCCATAGGGCAGCTTCACTTAAATTCTGTTTATTTTTTAATTTAGATAATAAAGCTTCTTTAGTTGATAAAGTTTCTTTTACCCTTGCATAAAATACATCATCATCAAAGTTTGCATTTGTTATAGTTGTAAATAAGTTTATAGTTATTAAATGATTAACATCTTTACTTATTTTTACACCTTCAGCTCTAAGTCTTGTTGTAACTTCTGATAATCCTTTAGTTGTATATATTAATAAATCTTGCATTCTTGCTAGATCTGGTGATTTTCCGCATACTCCAAATTTTGTACATCCGCTGCATCCTGCAGTTTCTTGACATTGGTAGCAAAACATTTTATTTTCCATAATTATTCCTCCAATTTCTTAACGATTAATATATACATATTGTATACAAATTTTTAACACTAATCGGTAACATATGTTACAAAAATAAAAAAAGATGAATAAAATTTATTCATCTTTTTTTATTTTTGTATATAATTTTATTTTATAATTGTAACTAATACTTTACTTTCTACAATTGCTATAACATTATGTTCATCTCTAGCATCAAAAGCTAAAAAATCACCTTTTTTAAGTTCATATGCTTGTCCATGAGTAAAGTTCATATCAATTATACCATCGATTACTTGAATAGATGCGTATCCATCATGAGTATGATTTGGTAATCCTTTTGTTGGCTCAAATTTAAAGAATAATGTTTTATATTTTTCATTTTCTACTAAAAGTTCTCTTTTAGTTTCAATTTCATTTACATTTATTTTATTCATTATATCACTCCCAAAAAGACTATTCTTCAATGTCTATTGCTGAAACTGGACATGAATCTCTAGCTTCTACTGCATCATCTTGTAAATTTTGTGCAATATCATCTTTTTTTGCCACTGATTTTCCATCATCATCCATACTAAAAACATCTGGACAAATTTGAGTACATAATTCACATCCTATACAAGTATCTTTATCTACATATGCTTTCATTTTTATTGCTCCTTTTTGTTAATATTTTTATACTTCTTGTTGTAAACAACTTTTTAAATCGTCTTGTGGTGTACTTATTAAACGAATATCAAATGTATCTACTAAATATTGAAGTACGTTTGGACTAAAGAATGCTGGAAGTATCGGTCCTAAGTATATTCCTTTTATTCCTAATGATAATAATGCAAGTAAGTCTGCTACTGCTTTTTGTTCATACCAAGATATGATTAGTGATAGAGGTAATCCATTTACATCTGTTTCAAAAGCATCAGCAAGAGCTGTTGCTATTCTAACTGCTGAATAAGCATCATTACATTGACCAACATCTAGTAATCTTGGAAGTCCTGCTACTTCACCAAAGTCTAATTTATTAAATCTATATTTACCACAAGCAAGTGTTAATATTACACAATCGTCTGGAACTTGTTTAGCAAATTCTGTATAGTAATTTCTACCTGGTCTTGCACCATCACATCCACCTATTAAGAAGAAATGTCTTATTTTTCCGTCTTTTACTGCATTAACTATTTCTTCTGCATGAGAAAGTGTAGCATGATGACCAAATCCTACTAATATTTCATGTGGTTCTTGGTCTTCTTCATATCCACCAAGTTCTAGTGCTTTTTCTATAATTGGAGTAAAGTCTTTTTTGCCATCTGGTCCTACACCTATATATTGAACACCATCCCATCCAACAACACTTGTAGTGAATATTCTATCTTTGTAAGATTCTCTAGGTCTCATTAAGCAGTTAGTCGTCATAAGCACACAACCTGGTATGTTGTCAAATTCTTTTTGTTGATCTTGCCATGCACCACCAAAGTTACCTACTAAATGTTTATATTTTTTAAGTTCTGGATAACCATGACAAGGTATCATTTCACCATGAGTATATATATTTATACCTTTGCCTTCAGTTTGTTCAAGTAACATTTGTAAGTCCCATAAATCATGTCCTGATACAATAATGAAAGGACCTTTTTTAATATGAACATTTACCTTTTGAGGAGATGGATTTTGATATGTTTTTGTGTTAGCTTCATCTAATTTTGCCATAACTGCCACACTCATATCTCCTGTTCTCATGGTCCATCTTATTAATTCTTCAACACTTAGGTTGTCATCTGTTGTAGCTTCTAATGCTCTAAAATAAAAATTATCAACTTGATCATCAAAGTATCCTAGTTCTCTTGCTTGATGTCCATAAGCTGATATTCCTTTTAATCCATAAACTATAGTTTGGCGAAGAGAACGAATGTCTGGGTCCAAATCTTGGTCGTACATTATACCTGCTTTTTTAGCATCTTTAAGCATTTCTGATTTAGTTTCGCTTAAATTATATGTAGCATGTTCTGTATCATTTTTAATTTTTCCAACTTTTTTTCTTAAAGCTTCTTTTATTTTTTGAGATTGTTTTAACATTTCAACATGTACATCTGCATCAAAGTTTACATTAGTTAATGTTGTGAATAAAGAATTTTCAACGAACATAACTATATCTTTATCTATGTTTTCACCTTTTTCAATTAATTCTTTTGCATAACAACTTATACCTTTTATTTGATAAATTAATAAGTCTTGAAGATTTGCTACTTCTGGTGTTTTACCACAAACCCCCATTTTAGTACAACCCTTTCCTCCTGCTGTTTGTTCACATTGGTAACAAAACATAGGATATTCCATTGCCATATTGTTTTCCAAAGTAATTGCCTCCTAATTAAATTTGTATATGAATTAGTATGTACAAATTTAATTAGATTATGAGTTTTTCAAGGTAATAATAAATTCCTTATAATTAAAAATGAAGTGAACCCTTTACACGGGAATAAATAAAAAATACAAAGATTTAATATTACATTCAAATCAGGGCGCTATATACACATGTCCAAACTTTCAAAATTTTGTTTTATATTGTTCCACACCAATGGTGCAGTTCAATTTTTTTAGAAAGGTTTTTTCTACATATCTACTTTAGTTACTTTGCGAGGTCTTCCCTTTATATTTTTACTTTGTAAAGCCTTTAGTACCATATCACCTTTGTTATTTAAAACTTCCACAAAAGTAGATATATCTTGTACATTTATAACTCCAATATCACTAGCTTCAACCCCTTCAATACTGCAAAGAGTTCCAACTATATCAACAGGTCTCATTTTCGTCTTTTTCCCTGCATTGATGTGAAGTTTCATTATTTCATTACTTAAATTTGAGCTCTTATCTATTTTTACTACACGCTTTTCATTTAATTTTCTTTCAAATTCACCTTTTAATCTTTTAACAGATTTTCTACTTGGTTTTTCCTGTCTTATGACAAGTTCTCTACCAGTATATGAATTTATTTCAGCCACACGTCTGTCGTCAGCTTTTGTCACAAAAGTAATTGCCCTACCTTCTTTTCCTGCACGACCAGTTCTACCTATTCTATGAACATAGTTCTCCCTAAGAACTGGTATATCAAAGTTTATGACATGAGTTATATCGTCGATATCTATCCCCCTAGCAGCCACATCTGTAGCTATTAAATATCTGAAATAACCCTTTCTAAAGTTTGACATTACTTTTATTCTATCATCTTGTTCCATACCACCGTGGATTTT
Organism: uncultured Clostridium sp.; assembly: GCA_900557165.1. Lineage (GTDB taxonomy): Bacteria > Bacillota > Clostridia > Peptostreptococcales > Peptostreptococcaceae > Terrisporobacter. The sequence goes on along the minus strand of USRS01000063.1, from coordinate 10,881 downwards.
ATCACATGGATAATTTAGAGCAGTTAATTCATTGTAAATCATTTCCACCTTTTTTTGAGTATTGGCAAAAATAACACAACTATCAGCATTTTCCACCACAGTTACATCTTTTAATAAATTTAATTTTGCATTTTCTTCTACTTTATAAGCTATTTGTTCTATTCTATCAACTGTTAAAGTTTTCGCCTCTATTTCAATCTTAGTAGGATTTTTTAAGTATTTTTTAGATAAATCATCTATATCCTCTGGCAGTGTGGCTGAAAATAACATTGTCACACGATTTTGTGGTAAATATGATATTATCTCTTCAATTTGACTTATAAATCCTAAGCTAAGCATTTCATCTGCTTCATCTATAACTAAATATTTAATATTATCTGTTACAAAAGTTCCTTCTTTTATATGATCTATAGTTCTTCCTGGCGTACCCACAACTATATGAGTTTTTTGTTTAAGCTCCTTTTCTTGTGCCACAAAAGAAGATTTTCCATAAAGAGCACAAGTTTTTATTCTTTTAAATCTACCCATGTTGAATATATCATCCTTAACTTGGATAGCCAGCTCCCTTGTTGGAGCAAGAACTAAGGCTTGGGGTTTATTTTCATCCCAATCTACCATTTCACATAAAGGTATTCCAAAGGTTGCCGTCTTACCACTTCCCGTTTGCGATTTAACAAGAATATCTCTATTTTCTAATGCAACCGGTATAACTTTACTTTGCACTTCTGTTGGACTCTTGAAATTTAACATTTCAAGAGATTTTAATATTTCATCACTTAATTTATAATCTTTAAAAGTTATTTTTCTCATTTTGTTATCTCTTTCTTAGTGTCATTATAATCTTATTTATTATATCATTATATCATAATATCTTTATACATAAAAAAATCCTTAGAAATTAATCTAAGGATTTTTATGCTAAATATTTGTTGCCAACTTTTCTTTATTTTCATGGCTATCTTTCTTACGTCTACTAACTATAAATATTACCATTGATATTAGTACAACTGTTGTTAAACTTATTTTTAAGACAGTATGTTTTAACATTTTTCCATTGCCTTTAAAATAATAATATTTATTTGACAATTTAATTATTTTTGATGCTGCCATTGCTCCATCTTCTCCAAAATAGTAATCGTCATCTCCTATGGTAATTTTTTTAGATGTTGTCATTATTCCATCTTTTTCAAAGTAATAATAATCATCTCCCACTTTAACTTTTTCAGATTCTGCCATTACTCCATCTTTTCCAAAATAATAATAATTATCTCCTACTTTAATTTTTTTAGATGTCGCCATTGCTCCATCTTTTCCAAAATAGTATATTTTTTTATTTAATGTTACTTTTCCTTTAATAGCTTGTCCTATATTTTCGCCTTGTCTTTTAAAATAATACTTTTTGCCATCTATGTTTTGCCATCCTGTTTGTCTTACACCATTATTACCTAAATAGTATATATTTCCTGATATAGTTTGTAATCCTTTTTGCATAATTCCTTGATTATCAAAATAATATGTTTTTCCATTTATTGTATTCCAACCTGTAGCATACTCTTCATTATTTTTACTAAAATATTTATCATTGCCTTTTGTTGTCCATTTATATCCTAATAAAATACCATTATCCTTAGCAATTTGCTCATCACTACTAACTGTATTTTTTATAAGTACAGTTGCCCCTATGTTAATTTGATCATATAACCATTCTACCTCACTATTGTGCATTCTTATACAGCCATGGCTAGCATTAGTACCTATTGAACTTGCTTCATTAGTTCCATGTATTGCATATGTATCTCCATCAAATAAACCAATCCATCTTCTTCCTAAAGGGTTATTTGGTGATCCTCCTGGTATTCCATACTTATAATATGGTCTGTTTTTTATTTTATTAGCTACAGTAGTCTTTCCTTGAGGCGTTGATGTATATGCTTTTCCTGTTGCACAACTAAACTTTCTAACTAAAAATCCATCTTCATAAAAATTTAATGTATTGTATGCAGAATTTATTATTATTAACTGTTCAACACTAGAGTCTGCATATGACAAAGATTTTCCTCCAACTAATATAATTAAACTTGTTAATACTAAAGTATATAAAAATTTAACTTTTTTCATCATAATTTTTCCCCCTTTTTATGATATTTTTCCTATTTAATTATTTTCCCCTAAGATTAATTCTTCAAGTCTATCAAAAAGTTGATTAGCAACATAGAAAGTTGTTTCATAATGCATAAAATTTAAAATATTTTCATCCCATAAAAGTTTAATCTCTGCTGGAAATTCGCTGTCTTGGTCATAGAATATAAACATTACTGGCAAAAAATCAAAAATATCTATTATGTATCCCACATCTCCTTGATTTATCTTTCTTCCCTTCAAAATTTCACAGGCTTTTTTTAATTTATCTATTTTACCCGAAAATCTCTTTGCATGTTCTCCAAATAAATCCGTATGAGTAACTAATCTACCTGTTTTAAATACCTGTTTTAAATTAGTCACATTTATCCATTTACCTGATAAACTTAAATCATCTTTACAATAAGCAAACAAATCTAGAAATGTCATAATTTCATTATACTTTGCTGAAACAAAGTTTTTTCCATCATAAGTTTTTTCAACATCTCCAGTTTTTTTGTTCAGTCTATATTTTTGATTATAAAAAAATATATATAAATAATTTTCATCATAATTTAGATTAAATTTCGCAGCAATTTTCTTATGATCCATTTTTATAAATTCTAATTTACATTTATCTGCTTGAATATCATAATTTGATTTTACTTCCATATATATTCACCTTTCTATATTTTTCTATCTATGTTGCTAGTTTTATTTTTATACTCACTTATATTTATTAAAATTTATTTTATATTTATTTTATATTTACCTATATTGCTAGAAGTCTTACAATCAGAAACTACTATGGTTCCTTTCACATTTTTTAAATCTTTTAGAGTTTTCACATTTGGATTGTATTTATCACTTTTATCTCCAACCCACCAAACTATTTCATCTTTTAACTTACTTCCTGATGCTACTGTAGTTGTCCAAAGTGGTTTATTCTTCTTTCCATTTACACTCATATCACTAATAGTAATTTCCAAGTCTGTATCAGATTTTCTATTTATTATTTGAACTATATATCCAATTTCCTTGTATATTCTGCTTCCACTTTCATATTTTTGAGTAACAGTAATTGCTAAATCATCATTATCTACAATCTTTTCTTCCATATTTTTTGAAGCTTCAACTGTTTCCATTTCTTCATCTACAGAAATATCTTTATCATCCCCTTTGATATTTCCTATAATACTACATCCTATTAATCCTATTGTAACTATCATCAATGATACCAATCCTAAGATTTTTTTTGACATAAACACCCTCCCAATAAAATACTTCTATATATACTTCTTTATTGAGATATATTCTCCTTCTTTTTGACATAATCCAATAGCATAAATATAGTCATTTTATTCTATATAACAAAAAAACTCCCATATCAAAAGATATAAGAGTTTTTCATTAATATAATTGGTTGCGGAGATAGGATTTGAACCTATGACCTTCGGGTTATGAGCCCGACGAGCTACCAGCTGCTCCACTCCGCGTTATTATTTTTTATTTCTAATATAAGCATAGCACATAAATTTTAATACCACAATCATATTATAAAAATAATTCAAAAACACCTTGTAAAAATTCCAAGGTGTTTTAATTTCTATATTATATTTAAATGTTTCATGGCATATTCTATACCATCTTCATCTATATCTTTAGTCACAAAAGTAGCATTGTCAAATAACTGAGGATTTCCATTTCCCATAACTACACTATTTGTAACTCTATTTAACATATCAATATCATTATTGCTATCACCAAAGGCATAGCTATTTTTATCATCAATATTAAAGTGATTTAGTACAAAATCTATACCTGTTGCCTTAGAGTGACCTTTTGGAACCATTTCTCCTCCACCGTTGCCATGATCTATAAAATCAAATAATTCCTTAGTAAAATCACAAAAATCTTGTAAATATTCATTATCTTTATATTTCATATACATTTTATCAAACTCAAGATTTTCATCTTCGTATCTTTTTACTGGATAATTATTTTGTATAAAATCAGTTAACATGGCATCTGTAGATGTATCTCTATTGTAATATACTGCCTCTCTACCTTCTAAGACCACATCTAAATCATATTCTTCTATTTTATTTATTATCTCAGCATATTTACTTTTATCAATATCATTTGAATAAATAACTTCTCCATCAACTTCTATATAACTTCCGCATCCACATATATATCCGTCAAATCCTAAGTCTTTAATTTCTTTATTTATCACAGAAATAGTCCTTCCTGTATTTATAAAAATAAGATGACCATTTTCTTTAGCCTTTCTTACTGCCCTCTTTGCACTTTCTGGTATAGTCAATGTTCTATGAGATAAAAGTGTTCCATCTATATCAAAAAATAATATTTTTCTATTCTCCATAATGTCCTCCCAATTGTCGAATTTTGTGATTTATATTATACCATAAAAAATTTACTATTTAGATGACATTTGTCATTTATTTCGGTGATTTATACATATTATACAATTTGATTACATAAGTTAAATTAATATTTACATTTTTTAATATGATTATTTTATCTGGTATGTTCTCCAAACAATTGTAAATAACTTCTCTAAATTTTATTTAATTTACAAATATTTAATTATAAATATGTGATATTATAGATAAGAAGATAAAATAAACTTATCTAGATTGGAGAATTATAATGAAGGATAAATATATTATTTATTTTATTAGTAGAACTAAAGCTAATATGATAAAGTTTATTGAAAATAAATTAAAAGAAAATGATTTGACAGAACTTATCCCAACTCATGGCAATATTCTTACAGCTCTTTATGAAAGCGACAAAAAGCTTACTATGAAAGAGATTGCTCAAAAAATAGGTAAAGATAAGTCTACTGTTACACCTTTAGTAAACAAACTTATACGTTTAGGATATATTGAAAAAGAAAAATCTATCACAGACAAACGAGTTACTTATATAAGTTTAACTTCAAAAGCTAGAGATATTGAAGATAGATTTAATTTTATATCTTCTCAAGTTAAGGAAACTGCTTATAAAGATTTTACAAAAGAAGAAAAAGAAGAATTTTTAAGATTGCTTAGAAAACTTAATTCTAACTTCAAAAATGAAAACTTAAAATTTGAAAAATAAAAAATGCCTCAAAATAAGAGGCATTTTTGTATATAAGCTTAATCTATAAATGTTATTACATCTTCAAGAGGTTTACGAGGTGGTTTTGCTGGTGTGTCATCTTCGCTAACTCCTAAAGCTATCATAGACATTAATTCAAAGCCTGGTTTTTCGAATCCTATTAGCTCTTCTAATTCAGCTTTAGCATGAGTAGGTCCTGTCATATAACAAGTTCCATATCCCATTTCTGTTGCTGCTAATAAGAAGTTTTCCACAGCAGCTCCTATTCCTTGAGCAGCTGATTGAGCTGATACTAACATATCTAATACTTCTTTAGATGCATTATTTTCTTTTAGTATTTTATATTCTATCATTTTGTATTCTGAACCATATACAATTACTACTGCTGGAGCATTTCTAAAACATGTGTAGTATTTTATAACGCTCATGTGTATTTTTCTATCTTTTTCAGTTTTTGCTATTTCACCTAATCTTTCATGGCTTGCTGTTACTATATCAGCCATTTTATTTATTAATTCACGATTAGTTACTACGACGAAGTTCCAGTTTTGTTGATGTTTTGGAGAAGGAGCTTGAGTTGCTGCTTCTAACATTTTTAATATGTCTTCTTTTGGTACTACTTCATCTTTAAATTTTCTTACACTTTTACGTGCATATATTGCTTCTATTGTATTCATTTTTTCTCCTTAAACCTTATATAGTTTGACGTCAAACTAATTTTACAATAAAAATATTTCTCTGTCAAATTAATTATTTAATATCAATTAATTATACATAGATTTTTATAAAAATAAAAGCCAGTCTTATGACTAGCTTTCAATACTTTTAATTTAATTTTAATTAAGCAAAACATTCAACTTTCTCTTTAACAGACTCTAAATTTTCTCCTTGAGATGCTATAACATTTTTATACCAGAAATATGAATCCTTACGTAGTCTTTCCATACTTCCATTACCTTCGTTATCTCTGTCAACATAAATCATTCCATATCTTTTTTTCATTTCTCCAGTAGTAAACGAAACTAAGTCCATTATTCCCCATGGAGTATAACCCATTAACTCTACACCATCATAATTAACAGCTATTTTCATTTGTTCTATATGTTTTCTTAAATAATCTATACGATACTCATCATGTATTTCATTATTTTCATCTACTATATCTATAGCTCCAAAACCATTTTCTACTATAAACATTGGTAATTCATATCTATCATAGAAACGATTTAAAGTATATCTTAAACCAACTGGATCTATTGCCCATCCCCAATCACTAGATTCTATATATGGATTTTCCACACCATTTGGTAGCGCTCCATTTACAATATCTCCTGTATTATCATTTTTAACATCTGATTTAACAGTTGTCGACATATAATAACTAAATCCTATGTAATCTACTGTTCCTTTTGCTAAAATCTCTGCATCTCCTTCTTGCATACCTATGTCATATCCTTTTCTTTCAAACTCTTTTAAAGCATAACTTGGATAATGGCCACGACAGTGAACATCTAAGAAAAAGTATCTTTGACGCATTCCTTCCTCTGCTGCCATAATATCATCTGGATTACAAGAATATGGATATATTGGCACATGAGATACCATGCATCCTATTTTAAAATCTGGATTTATTTTTTTACCTGCGATTACAGCTTTAGCACTTGCTAGTAATTCATTGTGTGCTACCTTGTATAATACATCTTGTGGATCTTCTCCTTCTTCTACCATAACCCCTGAATTTGTCCAGAAAAATAGTGGATTATTAGTATCCATTTGGTTGTTTATTTCATTAAAAGTCATCCAATACTTAACTTTATCTTTATATCTTTCAAAACAAACTTTGGCAAATCTTTCAAAGAAATCTACAACTTTACGATTTCTAAATCCACCATATTCCCTTGCTATATGAAGAGGCAATTCAAAATGAGATAAAGTTATAACTGGCTCTATACCATATTTTAATAATTCATCAAATAAATCATCATAAAATTTTAAACCTTCTTCATTTGGTACAAGTTCGTCTCCTTTTGGGAATATTCTTGTCCATGCTATAGAAATTCGTAAGCATTTTAAGCCCATTCCTGCAAATAATTTTATATCTTCTTTATATCTATGATAAAAGTCAACTGCCTCATGATTTGGATAAAATTTATCATCTTCTACTTTTTCTGTTATCTGTCTAGGTACACCATGTGCTCCTGCAGTTAATACATCTACTACACTTGGTCCTTTTCCACCTTTATTCCATCCACCTTCAAATTGATGAGCAGCAAATGCTCCACCCCATAAAAAATCTTTTGGTAATTTACTCATATTTATATACTCCCTTATCTTTATTTATTATACTTCTACTGATTTAAGATTTATTATTGATTTTCCAAACAATGCTTCTTCATCTATGCAAAGTTCATCTTGTTCATAATTATTACTATTAGTTATTACAACTGGTGTAATTAATGAATAGCCTTCCTTTTGTATTTCATTTCTATCAAATTCTAAAAGTAAATCTCCTTCTTTTACTCTTTCATTTACTTTTGTTTTAACATCAAATCCTTTACCATTCATTTTTACAGTATCCATACCAACATGAATTAACAACTCTACACCATCATCTGATTTAAGACCTATGGCATGCTTAGTTTCAGCTATAAATTCCACCGTTCCATCAAAAGGAGCATATACTTTGTTATCAGTTGGATCTATAGCTATACCATTTCCCATAGCACCACTTGAAAATACTGCATCTTCTACTTTTGATAAAGGAAGTACTTTACCACTTAGAGGATTTTTTATTTCTTTATTATTATCTAATAAAGTAGTAGCTACTTCTTTTATTATATCTTCTTTAACTTCCTCACTTTCTTCCCCAAAGCCAACTATTTGAACAAGTATTATTGAACCTATTACTGCTATGGCACAACCTATTGCCATACCCATTATTGAGGTTGGATTTTCAGGATTTATTGCATTTACAACTGTAAGCAATCCTGGAAGACCTGCATAAGCATAGTAAGCAACATTGAAAAATGATGCAACTACTGCCCCTAGTGCTCCTGCTACACAACCACAGATAAATGGTTTTTTATATTTTAAAGTAACACCATATATAGCAGGCTCAGTTATCCCAAATATTCCTGTAATCCCTGCTGAAAGTGATACATTTTTTGTTTCCATTTTTTTAGCTTTTAAGAATACTCCAAAAGCTGCACCCATTTGAGCTACAACAGCCATTGTTTGGAATGCTTGGAAAGTATCCATTCCATACATATCATAATTTGCTAAGCACATAGGAGTTACTCCCCAGTGAACTCCAAATATTACAACTATTTGCCATAAACCACCGATTACTGCTGCTGCAAGAGCTGGTGCAAAGTTATATAAACTATTATAACCATTTGCAATTGCTGTAGCTAAATTATCTGACACAGGTCCTATTGCTACTATTGTAAGTGGCACCATAATTATCATACATAATAATGGTGTAAATAATGACTTAACTACATCTGGTAAACTTTTTTCAACAAATTTTTCTACATAAGATAATATCCATACTAAGAAAAGTGGTGGTAAAACTGATGAAGTATATGTAGTCTCTGCTAGAGCTATACCTAAGAAGCTTATATTTTCTCCACCTGCTATTCTTGCTGCTATCTCTGACCAAGTAGGACTTACAAGTGATGCACAACAAGCAACAGCTATAAACATATTACATTTAAAATGTCTTGATGCTGTTATCGCTATGAATATTGGTAAAAATGTAAATGGTGCCCATGACATAAAGCTTAGTACTTCATATGTACCTGTAGATTGAAAACTTGGATATGCCATATTAATTAAAATTAAACATCCTTGTAAAATCCCCGCTGCTGCAAGTATATATATAAATGGCGCAAAAACAGCCGACATAGTAGCTATTACACGATTTAAAATTGTACCTTTTGGAGCTTCATCTTTACTACTATCATCTAAATCAACTATTGTTTGAACTTTATCAAAAACTTTCCCCACGTGAGTCCCTATTACAACTTGGAACTGACCATTATTTTCTACAACTGTTATTACTCCTGTAAGTTCAGATACTTTTTTATGAGCATCCTTTGGTGTTTCTTTTAATACTAATCTTAATCTAGTAGCACATCTAGCTGCTTTGACAATATTTTCTTTACCGCCAACAGCATTAATTATGTCTACTGCTAATTTTTCATAATCACGAACACTATTTGACATGATTAAATCCCCCTTATTTAATATATATAAATGATTGAATATTTATAATTCAATTGTATATTTATATTGTAATTGTACCGGTATAATTTTGTCAACAAATTTAGAAAACATTTTCATAATAGTTAAATTTTATGTATTGATTCTTATTTATTTTTTATTTTTTATGCTATTTTAATAATTTATGCTATACTAAAAAATAGAATTATAAGTAATGAGGGAGTATGAAATGCTTAAATATCAATTAATTGCTAATCAAATAGAAAATACTATTTACGAAAATAACTTGCCCAAAGGAACAAAACTTCCCACAGTAGAACAACTTGCCAGTGATTATAATGTGAGCAAAAGTACAATTGTAAAAGCATTAGAATCCTTAGTCTTAAAAGGAATTGTATATCAAGTGCAAGGTAGTGGTATTTTTGTAAGAAGAAAAAATCGTAAAGGCTATATAAATTTAACTTCTCCAAGAGGATTTACAGATAATTTAAAGGAAAATAAGATAACATCAAAAGTGCTAGATTTTCAACTTATGGATGCAAATGACGAAATATCTGAGCTTATTGAATGTGACAAAGGCGACAAAGTATATATGGTAAAAAGAATAAGATATGTTGACGGTAATATCATGTGTTATGAAGAATCTTATTATAAAAAAAGCATTGTTCCTTTTTTAAGTAGAGAAATCGTTGAAACATCCATTTATGAATATCTAGAAAGTGCCTTTAATATAACTACTAGTTTTCAAGATAGGTATCTTAATGTTACTACTTTAAATGAAGAGTTTGCTCAGTTACTTGAATTAAATGTAAATGATCCTGCTTTAGTTCTTGATAATCAATGTTATTTATCATCAGGTATTATATTTAACTATTCTAAGATAATTTATCATTATAAAAATACACAATTTTATGATCAAACTACTTCAATAAAATAAAAATCCAATGGAAAGTATTAATTACAAAAAGTGTCATCATACCATATTTTAGTATGATGACACTTTTGTATTTTAACCAGCTTCTTATTTAAATTTCTTCTATTTTACACTTATGCTCTTTTTCCTTTGAATTATAACAAATAGCAACCGCTAAAACTTTTTTATTTTTATTTTCCTTTTTAAATGTCTCTATATACTCTTTAGACTTTATTTGATTTATTGCCACATCAACATCTTCATCTTTTTTTAATTCAACAATAAATGCCGTATCATTTCTTCTTCTTGGATGGAAAGTAAAATCAGCATATCCCTTAATGCCTTTTCAAATTCTTTCATTAGTTCTTTATTGGGAATTTTTAAATATCCATCATAATAAGATAAAAATCCTAAAACTATCATAGCTGAGTAAATTTCTTCCTTTGTTCTAGGTTCACCTTGACCTGCCCTAAATTCATCATCAATAGTTATATCAATTT
>USRS01000062.1 GCA_900557165.1 uncultured Clostridium sp. | reverse complement strand
CGGGTAACCCTTGTCATTCTTCTTGTCCTGCAGAAAAAGTCCTTCGGGTAATGCTTTTTTGCATACGCCGTTCAGCTTTTTGAAATCCTTTCTGAGCATTACAACGTCAATATCATCGTCCCACGGGATAAAGCCCTTGTGCCTTACCGCACCGAGAAGCGTTCCCGCTGTAATAAAATAGCGTAAATTGTTCTCCTTGCACATCCTGTCGAATTTTACGAGTATGTCAAGTTCCTTTGCTTTAAGGTCGGCAAGTTCTTTTTCTGAAAGCTGTTCTTCCAAGTTTTCACCACCGTGATAATTATTAGCCGTCAAAACGGATACGCATTGAATCGGGTAAAGAAAAAATAATGATAAAAGTTTATTATCATTATTTTATTATGCACTAAATTGCTAGGTTCTACAAAAAAATTTTTTATATCTTTTTATAATTTATATATTGTATTTACAACAAACGTCTTTTTATTTATTTAAATTATTAAACAGTTATAGTATTATATATATTGTCTAAAATAAAAATATAAACTATAATTTATTAAAATAAAGGAAATTTGTTCAATTTAAGAAATAATAATTCCAAATTGTGCAAAATATAATAAAAAATGAAATGAGGGGGTAAAACCATGACTACTAAAGTAAATAATGAATATGGATGTATAGAAATAGATAAACATGTTATAGCTCAAATTGCATACAGAGCTGCAATGGAAAGTTACGGATTAGTAGGTTTCTCACAAAAAATAAAAGGTATTGTTGAATTACTAAAAGGAGACAATGCGACTAAAGGCGTTAAGATATATGAGACAGAAGATAATAAAATAGAAATTGAACTATTTGTTATAATGCAATATGGAATTAATATTTCTACAGTTGCAAACAACATAATCGAGCGAGTAAAATACTCAGTTGAAAATACTACATCAATAAAAGTTAGCAAAATTGATGTTAACGTGCAAGGTATTAGGGTTAAGTAGTATAGGAGGAAGAATATGATTCAATGTATAGACGGAAAAAAATTCAGAGATATGTTTGTTTCAGGTGCAAATAATCTTCAAAACAATAAAGATTTAGTTGATAAATTAAATGTATTCCCAGTTCCAGATGGAGATACAGGAACAAATATGTCTTTAACTATATCATATGCAATAAAAGAATTAGCTAAAGTACAAAATGATAATGTAACTGATATAGGTAAGGCTCTTTCAAAAGGTTCTTTAATGGGAGCCAGAGGAAACTCAGGAGTTATATTATCTCAAATAATAAGAGGTATAGCAAAATCAGTAGAAGGAAAAGAAAACTTAAATGTTGTAGATTTAGCTAATGCATTTAAAAATGGTTCTGATACTGCTTACAAAGCTGTTATAAAACCAATAGAAGGTACTATTCTTACTGTAGTTAGAGAAAGTGGAGAATATGCTGAAAAAATAGCTCAAGAAGATATGGATATGATAGAATTTCTTGAACTAGTAGTTGAAAAAGCTAATGAATCTTTAAATAAGACTCCAGAGTTATTAAAAGCATTAAAAGAAGCTGGTGTTGTAGACTCAGGTGGTAAAGGATTAGTTCTTATTTATGAAGGAATGTTATCTTCACTAAAAGGAAATAATATAGAATTAGTTGAAGGTGGAATATCATCTGATACAAATGTTAGTGTTGAACAAAATATATCTACAGAAGATATAAAATACCAATACTGTACAGAATTTATACTTGAAACTAATAAAGTTGATGATTTAACAGTAAGAGAAAGATTTATGAAATACGGAGATAGCTTAGCTGTTGTTGGAGATGAAGGTGTTATAAAAGTTCACGTTCATACAAATGATCCAGGTCTTGCTATACAAGAAGCATTAAGTTACGGACAATTATTAACTATAAAAGTTGAAAATATGAAACTTCAACATGAAAATAAAGTATTAAAAGAAGCGGCTCAAACTGAAGAAGTACATGTTGAAGAAAAAGAATACGGATTTATAGCAACTTCTATGGGTGATGGTTTAGCACAAATATTTAGAGATTTTGGAGTTGATCATATAATAGAAGGTGGTCAAACTATGAATCCAAGTACTGAAGACTTTATGAAAGCTATAGAAAAATTAAATGCTAAAAATATAATAATATTACCTAACAACAGTAATATAATAATGGCGGCTAACCAAGCAAAAGAATTAAGTGACAAAAACATAGTAGTTATACCTACTAAAAATGTTCCGCAAGCATTTGCTGCTTTAGTTACTTTTGATGGAGACGCTGATATAGCTGAAAATGAAGCTAACATGATGGAAGCTTTATCAACAGTAAAATCAGGTCAAGTTACTTATGCTGTTAGAGATACAGTTATAAATGATGTAGAAGTTAAAGAAGGTAATATAATAGGTATAGCTGAAGGTAAATTATTATCTGCAGGAGATAAAGTTGATGAAATAACTACTGATTTAATAGAAAAATTAGTAGATGAAGATAGTGCTATAATAACTTTATTCTATGGAGAAGATACATCTAAAGAAGATGCACAAGCTCTAAGAGATGCATTAGAAGAAAATTTCGAAGATGTTGATGTAGAATTACACTATGGAGGACAACCTCTTTATTATTACTTAATTTCAGTTGAATAATGATTAACTAGTCCTGTATAATCGTACTTTTAGTATGTTATACAGGATTTTTATTCGTAAAGGAATAATACAATAGGTGAGAATTATGAATAACTTAAATAAGGAAATACAATTTGTAAAAGGAATAGGTCCTAAAAGGGCTGAAAAGCTACAAAAATTAAATATATTTACACTTAAAGATTTAATATATTATTTTCCGAGACAATATGAAGATAGAAGTGTAGTTAAAAAAATAAGCCAACTGGAAAATGAAGATAAGGTATCTATAAAGGGTATTATTTTTAAAATTGATACTTATAGCCCCAAAAAAGGCATGAAAATAACTAGAATGGATATAAGAGACGAGAGTGGATACATAAAAATGTCCTTCTTTAATCAGGAATACATAACAAAAGTATTTAAAAGTGGAGATAGTATATTGGCTTTTGGAAAAGTTAAAGTTGAAAATAATTTTAAGGAATTTATTCCAATAGAAGTAGAACATTATACTAATAAGCCTACTTCAACTTGTAAAATTGAACCAGTGTATCCATTGACTTATGGTTTAAGTAACAAAGAACTACAAGGTATGATTAGAACAGTTCTAGTTAAAGAAGAATTTAAGGTTGAAGAATATCTACCAACATATTTATTGGAAAAGTATAAATTATGTGGAATTGATTTTGCCATAAGAAATATACATTCTCCAAGTAGTAAAGAAGCTTTAAAAATTGCTTTATATAGATTGGTGTTTGAAGAATTTTTAATTTTACAGATGGGACTTTTTTATTTTAAAAGTGGAATTAATGAGTCTAGTGGTATAGAATTTGATGAAAAAGAAAAATTAAAGGATATAATAAATTCACTGCCCTTTAATCTTACTAAAGCTCAAAGTAGGGCTTTAAATGAAATTATCAATGATATGACATCTTCAAAAATAATGAATAGATTAGTTCAGGGAGATGTGGGAAGTGGAAAAACTGTAGTTGCTCTGTTAGCTTTAGCTAATGTAGTTTTAAATGGCTATCAGGGGGCTTTAATGGCACCTACAGAGATTTTAGCCTCGCAACACTATGATTCCTTTAAAGAGATATTAGAAAGCTTTAATATTAAATCTGAGTTATTAGTAGGAAGTTTAACAAAAAAACAAAAAGAAAAGTTATTACAAAAAGTTAAAAATCAAGAAATAGATATTTTAATTGGGACTCACGCCTTAATAGAAGATAAAGTTGAATTTAAGAATTTAGGAATGGTTATAACAGATGAACAACATAGATTTGGAGTTAGACAAAGAGGTCGACTGTCAAATAAAGGAGATAGCCCTGATATTTTAGTTATGACGGCAACACCAATTCCTAGAACATTAGCACTTATTTTATATGGGGATTTAGATATATCTATAATAGATGAACTACCTCCAGGAAGACAGCCTATAGAAACTATTGCTATAGAGCACAAAAGAAGAAAAGAAGCTTATGAAAATTTAGTCAGAGATGAAGTTGAAAAAGGAAGACAAGTTTATGTTGTATGTCCTTTAGTTGAAGAAAGTGAAAAAATAGAAGCTACAGCAGCTTCTGAATTGGTGGAAGAACTAAAAAGGGAATTTTTCTCGGATCTTAGAGTGGGACTTCTTCATGGTAAAATGAGGCCGAGTGAAAAAGATGCAGTGATGGATGATTTTAAAAATAAAAAATTAGATATACTTGTATCTACAACTGTAATTGAAGTTGGAGTCAATGTACCTAATGCCACATTGATGATAATAGAAAATGCAGAAAGATTTGGTTTGGCTCAACTCCATCAACTTAGAGGTCGTGTTGGTAGAGGTAAGCATAAATCTTACTGTATATTGATTTATAATTCAAAAACAGAAGTATGCAAAGAAAGAATGGCCATAATGGAAGAAACAACAGATGGCTTTAAAATATCTCAAAAGGACTTGGAAATTAGAGGCCCTGGAGAATTTTTTGGAACTAGACAACATGGTCTTCCAGAACTTAGGGTTGCCAATATTTTCAAACATATAAAAATATTAAAACAAGCCCAATTAGAAGCAAGATATATAATTGGACAAGATAGCAAATTACAATTAATAGAAAATAAAAAAATAAAAGAAGAAATACTATATAAATTTAGTGAGCGTGAAGAAATCTCATTAAATTAGTTGAAGTTTATGGTAAAATAGAGAAAGGAGATACGATTTTGAGAGTTATTTCAGGAAAAGCAAGAGGACTAAAATTAAATGCTCCTAAAAATGATGATGTGAGGCCTACAACAGATAGGGTTAAAGAATCTTTATTTAATATGATTAATTCATATATGATGGATAGTAATATATTAGATTTATTTGCAGGGACAGGTTCTTTAGGTATAGAGTGTTTATCTAGAGGAGCAAACAAATGTGTTTTTGTAGATAAAAGCAAGGAAAGCATAAATATTGTTAAATCTAATATAAAAAAGGCTAGAGTTGAAAATGAAAGTACAGTTTTAAATTTAGATTTTAAAAGTGCTATAAATTCTTTAGCATTAAAAAAAGAAAAGTTTGATGTTATTTTTATGGACCCTCCATATTATAAAAATATGTTTAGCGATGCCCTATTAGCAGTTGATAATAATGAATTATTAAAAGAAGATGGTATTATAGTTGTAGAACATGATACTGTGGATAAATTTCCAGATAATATGGGAAGATTATATAAAAGCAGAGAAAAAAAATATGGAAATACGACAATAACATTTTATAAAGTGGAGGAATAAAATGGATAAAAAAATTCGTAAAGCAATATTTGCAGGGAGTTTTGATCCAATTACCAATGGACATTTAGATATAATTTCTAGAGCATCAAAATTATTTGATGAATTACAAATTGGAGTACTTATAAATCCAAATAAAAAAGGATTATTTTCTCTAGAAGAAAGAGTTGAGCTTATAAATGCTTGTACAAAAGATTTAGATAATATAAAAGTTATCAAATTCCAAGGTTTATTAGTAAATTACTGTAGGGAACATGGAATAGATACTTTAGTTAGAGGAGTTAGAAGTGAAGCTGATGTAAATTATGAATTACAAATGGCTCATATGAATAAAGAATTGGATTCTAAGATAGAAACCATATTTTTACCAACTAACAAACAATATTCTTTTGTAAGTTCATCTTTAATAAAAGAAGTTCTTAAATTTGAAGCTGATGTAAAGCATTTAGTGCCTAAAGAAGTTTTAATAGCCTTAGAAAATAAGACTAAATAGTAAGTAGGGGGAAAAATATGAAGATAGATTTAGAAATAATGGATTTATTTCAAGAATTAGAAGAAATAATAGAGAATGCACCTCTTAAAGGATTGACGAGAAAATCTATAAGTTTAGATAAAGAAGAAGTTCTTAACATAATAAGTGATATAAAATCATTAATGCCTGAGGAAGTAAACCAAGCTATTTGGATAAATAGAGAAAGACAAAGAATAATAACTGAAGCAAAAACAGAAGCAGAAAAAATAATAGCTCAAGCAAATCAAGAAGCTCAAATTAAAGCTAAAGAAGGCGAAGAATTCGAAGAAAATCTTAAGCAGCAATTTGATGATATAGTTGAATCTAATGAAGTAGTTGAAAGAGCAAAAGAGAGAGCTTCACAAATAATAAATAAAGCGGAATCTTATGCAGTTGAAATAAGAGAAGGTTCTCTTCAATATGCAGAAGATGTAATAAGTTGTGTAGAACAAAATTTAATTGAAACACTAGAAATAGTAAAAAGAAATAAAGAAGAATTAAGAGAAGGTTAGAAAGAAGCTCCCATAAGTTTGGGAGCTTTCTTAGTTTTCTAATCTTTAGTTATATATAGAAAATATAAATTAAAAAGAACATATATTATAACTGTTATTATTAAGATGATTTTAAAATTATGAAAGTATTCATCTAAAACAGTGTTGTTGTAAAATGAATTGTATATGGTAGTAAAATTTGAAACAGGCAAATAAGTTTTACTAAAAGGATAAAGTAAAAAAACATAAATTCCAGCAAATATACCATGTAAAAATTTATTGACTATGTAAATATTAGTTTTAATATCAGTTTTTGCAATAAAGCTGCAACATTGAGCTAGGATAGATAAACCACTAAAACCTATAATGAAACTGCATAAACTGGCTTTAACTGCCTCAGAAAGGCAAGAAACACTTGTGATGTTATTGCAACCTATAGTTATTTCGAATAAGCCACTGATAAAAGCAGAACAAATTTCTTTTGTAAGTCCAAAAGAAGAAAATAAAAAACATAATATGTAAGATATACAATCGATAACTTGAAATAAGCTTAAAATTTTAAAGGCAACAGAAAAAATAATTACAAATCCTCCCACTGCTAATAAAGTATTTACACCACTTACAACGGCATTACCGAAAGAAATAAAAAATCCTTTTTGATCACCAGAGGAATTTAATAAATTTTTTATGTTGTTAACTATACTTTCATGATGCTTTGATCTTTTTTCCTTTCCATAATTCCTGTAAATCAATCCTACGCTAATGGCACCTAGGTAATGACAAATAAGCATTAAATATCCTAAAGATGCATTATTTAGCATTCCTACAGCAACAGCACCAATTATAAATAATGGACCTGATGTAGAACAAAAAGAAACTAATCTTTGACCTTCGAAAGTAGAAATATCTTTATTAAGTCGTAAATCAGAAGCTAGTCTGGCTCCAACGGGATAACCAGAAATAGCAGATATGACAAAGACTAAAGCACTTTTGCCAGATACATTAAAAATAAATTGAGTTATGGGATTGATTAGTGCTCCTATAATATCAACAACTTTTATTGATACAATAAGATTTGCGCCTATAATAAAAGGGAGCAGAGAAGGAATTAATATGTTTACCCATATGTTTATGCCATTTTTAGCAGCTAAAATAGAATCGTTGGGGAAAATTACAATGCCTATGATAAGTATTATAACTATAAGTTTTGGGAAAAAATATTTAGTTAATTTTGATATATACATAAAATCACCCATAAATAAAAGACTTTAAAAAATTATATTAATAAAATAAATAAAATATGAAAATTTAAATAGGAAAAGGACTATAAGGACTATAAAATTATAGTCCTTTAGTAGTTTATAACACATATTTAGGTGATAAGTAATAATCCATAGGTCCTTTTAATAGTTCTCTATTATTTTTATAATAAATCATATTATACATATTGCTAGCTTTTAAGTCATATTTGATTAATGTATCAAATAGAGGATCATTAACATGACTTATTTTTGAAAATTTAGTTATAATTTCAATATCAGAAGAATTTTTTATTTTTTTTATAATTTCTCGACCTTTATTATTAAAAGCTAAAACTCTAATGTAAGGAATTTGAAAAAGGTCTTTTACTTTCATTACGTCATCTTTGTTTATACCTAAAAGAATATTATTTAAAGTTCTTTTTATTTTAGTCATAGTATAACGTTTTGATTTTGTAGAATTAATTAACTCTTCTAAGTTTTTACTTGTGAAAATATTAGAATAAATTTTATTTTCTATACCTTCATTTACTTCAAAATAATTATTTAAATTTGGGTAATCTCTTATAATTGTAGAAGATAAAATATCATAAAAATCACAGTCAAAAACAGGGTTGAAATTATGATTTATTTTATTTTCTATTTCTTCAAAAGTTGAAGGAGGAACAACATTTTTTATAATTTCTAAGTTCGTATTATTTTTTAGAGAATTTCTAATAGCTGTAGCTGAGCAAATATTACTTTCTATGTCTTTTGAATTATATGCAGAAGCCACTCTAGTAATAGTAAATGGTTTAATAGAGCTGTTTAATTTAATTAAACTTTTTATGTATTCAATGCCTAAAATATTATTAGAAGAATTTAAAACTTTTTGAAGTTCATCTTCTTTTAAATTTAGTAAATTATTTTTATTAATATATTTGTATAAAGACTTACTTCTTGCTATGGGGAAAACTAGTCCTTCATCTAAATATTTTTTTAATGAAATTTTAAAATCTTTTGGTTCTTTAACTAAAATTTCAGCTATAGTATATAAAATTTCTACATTTCCTTCTTCACTACCAAAACAAACTGAGTTAACACAATTAAGAGAATTTAATGTGGCAATAGCTCCGTGAGAAAATATTTCTGCACTTTGACAAGAATAAAGAGTAGGAAGTTCTACAACTAAATCCACACCGTTTTTTACAGCTATCTCAGCCCTTGTATATTTATCTAATAAAGCGGGTTCTCCTCTTTGTAAAAAGGATCCGCTCATAATTGCCATTGTATGTGTTGCTTTTGCTAATTCCTTTGATTTTTCTAGATGGTATTTATGACCATTATGAAAAGGGTTGTATTCAACAACTAATCCTAATAAATTCATAAAAATCTCCTTTTTAGTAATTTTTAATATATTAATTTATTATATATTTTAAGTTGACAAAAATATACATAATACTTAATAATATAAATTATGTGATAAAACACATAAATATACTTTATTTCATTAATAATAAATAAAACATCTTATTTTACATGACAAGTATTTATTATATCAAATAAAAATATAAAAGTATTCATTTGTAATATTAAAATATTATATAAGTTTATTTTTATAAATAGTATGTACTTTTAATTAAAAAGGTGTTATATTTATTATGATTGACAATATAAAGTTGAATAGTCATATTTGAACATTAATTTAAAGAAAATTTTTAAATTTTTAAGGAGGATTGCTAATAATGAAAGTATTAGTATTAAACTGTGGTAGTTCTTCATTAAAATATCAATTAATAGATATGGAAAATGAAGCAGTATTATGTATAGGATTAGTTGAAAGAATAGGTATAGAAGGTTCTATACTTACTCAAAAAAAAGATGGTGTAGAAGGTAAATACATCGTTGAACAACCAATGAAAGATCACCAAGATGCTATAAAATTAGTTCTTGCAGGTGTTCAAGATTCAGTTTACGGTGGAGTTAAAGATATGTCTGAAATAGATGCTGTTGGACATAGAGTTGTTCACGGTGGTGAAAAATTCGCATCTTCAGTAGTAATAACAGACGAAGTTGAAGAAGCTATAAAAGCTTGCAATGACTTAGCACCATTACATAACCCAGCTAACTTAATGGGAATAGATGCTATGAAAACTATACTTCCAGGAGTACCAAATGTAGCTGTATTCGATACTGCTTTCCATCAAACAATGGGACCGGAAGCTTACCTTTACGGTGTACCTCACAGATTATATGATGAGTACGGAGTAAGAAGATATGGATTCCACGGAACTTCTCATAAATATGTATCTCAAAGAGCTGCAGAAATGTTAGGAAAAAATATAGAAGACTTAAAAATAATAACTTGTCATTTAGGAAACGGCGCTTCTTTAGCTGCTGTTAAAAATGGTAAGGTTATAGATACTTCAATGGGTCTTACTCCATTAGAAGGATTAATAATGGGAACTAGATGTGGTGATATAGACCCTGCTATAATACCTTTCATGATGAGAAAAGAAGGATTAGATGCAGATGGTGTAGATAACTTAATGAACAAAGAGTCAGGTGTTTACGGTATGACTGGTATATCTTCTGATTTCAGAGATATAGAAGCTGCTGCTGCAAAAGGTGATCAAAAAGCTATAGATGCTTTAAATGCTTACCACACTAGAGTTAAAAAATACATCGGATCTTACGCTGCAGAAATGAACGGTGTTGATGCTATAGTATTCACTGCTGGATTAGGTGAAAATGGTATAGATAACAGAATGGCAATAGCTTCTAACATGGAATACTTAGGAGTTAAAATGGATGCAGAAGCTAACAATGTAAGAGGAAAAGAAACTGTAATATCTGCTGCTGATTCTAAAGTTAAAGTATTACTAATACCAACTAACGAAGAATTAATGATAGCTAGAGATACTTTAGCATTAGTTAAATAATTTTAAATTTATTTAAGTAATAAAAATTTCTTTGTTATAATATATTTAAAGTTTTAAGGTAGGCTTAGACCTACCTTAAAATAGTTTTGTTAATTTATTTAATATAAATTGACAAAAAAAGTATTAAAATCTTATTTTTAACTATCAAGTAAAAATACTTGACAAACATTGACTAGATTTGTATAATAAATTTGGTAATATAACGAGGTGAAAGTATGATAATTAGTCTAGATAAGTTAAACAGAAAAGAAACTGATAAAATAGACTTGAATTTTTCACAAAAAATTGATAGTATTAATTATTGTGAGAACACATATAAAATAACTTCACCGCTAAACCTTAAAGGTAAAATATCTAGAACGAATAAAGGATATTATTTAGATGCTACTGTTAGCTTCGAAATATTAGACAATTGTGCTAGATGTTTAGATGAAGTTAAAGTACCAATAGAATATGCTATAGAAGGTTTCTTAGTTAAAGACAATTTTGATGAAGATGCATTTGAAGAATATGATGCTTTCATTATTGATGGTGATGAAGTAAATTTACTTGATATAATAGGGCAAACATTAATATTTAATGCGCCAGCGCAAGTTATTTGTAAAGATGATTGTGAAGGACTTTGTCAAGGTTGTGGAGCTAACCTAAATAGGGAAACTTGTGCATGTAGCCAAATTGCCAATGACGAGGATGAAATAGATCCACGTTTTGCTAAATTAAAAGATTTATTTAAAAATGACTAAGGAGGTGGCTTAAATGGCAGTACCTAAGCGTAAAACAGCTAAATCAAAAACTAAAATGAGAAGAGCGGCTAACTCAAAAATGACAGCAACAGGATTCGTAGAGTGTCCACAATGTCATGAACCAAAATTACCACATAGAGTTTGTCCAGATTGTGGACATTACAAAGGTAAAGAAATAGTATCTGAATAATGATATTTTTTAAAAACATGTAGAGTAATCTACATGTTTTTTTATTAAAATCTAAAAATAAATGAGAGTTGAAATTAAAAAATAATTACTGTAAAATACTAGTAATAATTATATATATTTGTAAAGAAAACATACATAAGGAGGACAAGTATGAGAATAGTTGTTGATGGTATGGGTGGAGATAACGCACCTAAGGCTGTAGTAGGCGGTGTAGTTGAAGCAATAAAAGAATATAATGTAGAAATAGTAGTAACAGGTGATAAAGATTTACTTGAAAAAGAATTCTCTAATTACGAATTTGATAGAAGTAAATTAGAAATAGTACATACTACTGAAATAATAGAAAATGAAGATAAGCCAGTTCAAGCTATAAGAAGAAAAAAAGACTCTTCTATGGTAGTAGGTTTGAATATAGTAAAAGAAAAGAAAGCAGATGCCATAGTTTCTGCAGGGAGTACGGGTGCATTACTTACAGGAGCAACTTTAGTAGTTGGAAGAATAAAAGGTATTGATAGACCTTGTCTTTGTCCTTGTATGCCAAATATAAAAGGAAGTATGACTATAATTGCAGATAGTGGAGCAAATGCAGATTGTAAGCCAAGAAACTTAAGTGAATTTGCAATGATGGCAAATATTTATCTTAAAAAAGTTTTAAATATGGAAAGTCCAAGAATAGGTCTTGCTAATATAGGTTCAGAAGAAGGTAAAGGAAATGAACTTGTAAAAGCAGCTTATGAAGAATTAAAAAATATGGATTTAAATTTCATAGGAAATATTGAAGGTAGAGATGTTATAGAATCTAAGGCAGATGTAATAGTTTGTGATGGATTTACTGGAAATATAATGTTAAAAACTTGTGAAGGTGTTGCCATGGGAATGATGAAACTTATGAAGGAAACTTTAATGAGTAGTACAAAAGGAAAGCTTGGTGCATTACTTATAAAAGATGACTTAAGAAAGCTAAAATCTTTCCTTGACTATTCGGAATACGGTGGAGCCCCATTCTTAGGTGTTAAGGGTGGAGTTATTAAAGCTCATGGAAGTTCTAATGCTAAAGCAATAAAAAATGCCATAAATCAAGCTATACATTTTGTAGAAGGAAATGTAGTTGAAGACATAGAAATCTATTTATTAGAAAGAAAAGAAGCTGAGAAATCTAAAGTAGAAAATAAAATAGAAGAATAATAAAAAATCCTTCCTTGAATAAATGGAAGGATTTTTTATTAATACTATTGACGCTATAAAAAATTTTAGTCCTGTTTAATAAAAACATATTTCTTATCTGACGAAAGAGTATGATCAAATTTATATCCATTAAAAGAAAAATTTTTTAATTCTTCTGGGTTATCAATTCTATTTTTAATAATATATTTAATCATTTGACCACGAGTCATCTTTGATCAGGTAACTATAGTCTTTAATTTTCCGTCTATGTGGACTTTAAAATCTATATCAATAAAATAAGTTATCTTCACTTAAAAAACTCCTTACAGTCTTAGTATATTCTTCAGAGGCTAAATTTATAATTATATTATCGTCACTATATAATTTTTTATAAATTTTGCCCGCAAACACCTTTATCTTTAAAATTGAAATCTTGAAAATAAGCATAAGACTGAAAACCTATTTTTTCGTTGATTTTCGTCAAAGATTGGATATCATAAGGAGTTAAATTTTTTAAGATAGTTATTATCTCCTTGATTTCTTTTGTAAAAAATCTAGATTCACCGTATGGTTTTGCATTTATATTATCAATTTTTAAATTTCTCATATTCTTTGCAGGTGAAATAATTAAAATTATATTAAAAACTCCTTTAAAATTAATTTATTAGAGAAAGTAAAAAAACTATTCCTAAAGAAACAATAGAAAAAATTAAACCAATAGTTAAAAAGATGGATAAATATAATAAACAATTTATGAAAATAATTAAAATGCTATTTAAATTTAACATAATGCAAATAAAAGTTATCATGAAGAAAATAATAAACAAAGAAAAAATTCCTATACTACTATTTTCAAAATCCTTTTTGCTTAAAGAAATATGTGTAGATACACAAATCATCAAATAAATAAAAATATAAAATTTTATATTGTTTAAATTATCAATAGAAAATAAAGCTTTAAACAAAATTTTAAATAAATTAATAAATAATAAGATGAAATTTTCTATATTTATATTACTTAAATAAAATAAATAATTGTCCATATTTAAAAGTGAAAATTTATTTGGTAATAAAAATTTAAAGCTTAATATCATAAATAATGTGCCAGAAATAATAGGACCTATGCCTATAAAAAAATTACCTGCCTTTTGATATAAACTCTTTTCATTATATTTATGAGATACATATCCTAAAGTACTTTCAGATTTATAATTTTTGAAATTAAAAAATTGAAAACTATTTATTTTGTGATTGAAAATAAAACACATAATTAAATGTCCCAACTCATGTACGGTTGTACCGATTATACCTGTAAGTAAAATTCCAATACTTCCAAAAGTTGATATTAAGTATCTAAAATTTATTTTTTCAATAATGCTATAAATATATCCGAAGAAAAGAAACATTCCAATTGTTAATAAACTTAGAAAAATACTAATCTTAAAAGTTAAAGCTATCATTTTACCTCCTATTTTTCTTTTTATTATTTAAATACTACCATAGGAAATGAGAAAGTCAATAAAGATAAACTTATTCTAAATGTAATATTTAGTACAAGTAATAAATATAAATATTATAAACAAGAGAGGAGGACAAGAAATGAAACTTTCAGATGAAGTTATTAATTCACTATCACTTAATTTAAGAGAAAAAATCAAAACATTGAAAAGAGAAAATATAGAAGAGATAAGACTTAGAGTAAATAAACCATTAATCATAAATGGAGATTTAATAGACTATTTTTATAATGATAAAACTAAAAAACTAGATAAAAATATGGATAATGCCTATGTAGTAACTAAAGAAGATATAGAACAGACCTTTCAAATAATATGCAAATACTCTATACATTCTTTTATGGATGATATAAAAAAAGGATTTGTTACTTTGAGGGGAGGCCATAGAGTAGGAATAGTTGGAAAAGCCATAGTTGAAAATGGAAAAGTAGAAAACATAAAATATATTTCTTCTTTAAATATAAGAATATCAAAAGAAATTAAAAATTGTTCTGATAAAGTGATGAACCATATTGTAAAAGGTTCTACAAAAATAAATAACACCATAATAATATCACCTCCACAGTGCGGTAAAACTACTTTGCTAAGAGATATAGTGAGAAATTTAAGCAATGGAAATGATAAATTTAACTTCAAAGGAGTAAAAGTTGCTTTAATTGATGAAAGAAATGAAATAGCAGGTTCTTATCTTGGAGTTGCCCAAATGGATGTGGGAATTAGGACAGACATTATAGAAACTTGTCCAAAAGATATAGGAATAATGATGGTTTTAAG